>JAFTMP010000265.1 GCA_017452335.1 Clostridia bacterium | reverse complement strand
ACCCGATAGGACCAGTTGTCCTCCGCACTGCCGGGAACGTTGATACGGGTATCCTTGCCGTAAAAGAGCAGATCTTGGATGGGAAATACCGTCAAGCGCGCAGGGCTTTGCATGATCGTGCGCAAAATGGCATCGCGGCTTCCGTCCCATTCCTTACCTGTATATCCGCAATAGTCAAAAAAGCGCTTTCTGGTGGGGGGATCCAGCTCCCAAATATAGCCTAACAAGGTGTTGTTATCGTGTGTACCTGTATAGGCAACGGCATTTTCGGGATAGTTATGGGGCAGATGAGGAGAATTCTCATCGCCCAAGAAGGCAAACTGCAACACCTTCATGCCGGGGAAGCCGCTATCTGATACCAGCTTTTCAACGGCAGGTGTGATATCTCCAAGATCCTCCGCGATAAGCAGCTTTTCGCCGCAAACCTCCCGAAGTGCCCTGATGAGCGCCATGCCGGGACCCTTGATCCATTTGCCGTTGCGCGCAGTGGTTTCCCCCGCATCAATGCTGAAATAAGACTCAAAGGCTCTGAAATGGTCGATGCGCACGCCGTCAAAAAGCTCGGTCATAAAGAGCATGCGCTCCTTCCACCATGCGTAGCCGTCCTTCTTCATTTCCTTCCAGTTATAAAGGGGATTGCCCCAAAGCTGACCGTCTGCAGAGAAATAATCGGGAGGAACGCCCGCTACGCTTGTGGGCATGTTTCTCTTGTCAAGACAAAACAGATGGGGATTGGACCACACATCCGAGCTGTCATGCGCCACGTAGATGGGCAGATCACCTACAATAGAAATGCCCTTTTTGTTGGCATACGCCTTCACCCTTGCCCACTGCTTAAAAAAGGTATACTGCATAAAGCGCCAAGCGCGGTATGTTTCCTCATCGGGCTCTTCCACCGTCCAATCGGTCCAAAGGCGATCGCCGTTTGCCTTTTTTAGAGCCATAAAACGGCAGAACTGCTCTGTGTGCTTGTGGGTTTTAAAAAACTCTTCCAGTGCCGCGTCATCTTTAAAGCGTCCTGCGGCAGTGGTAAGCAGTGCAATACGCTCTTTGTTTAAGCGCCCAAATTCACAGCTATAGGGCGTTTTTTGCAACGCCCCCTCCAGCTCCTTGGCGCTCAGCAATCCTTCATCGTAAAGCGCGGTCAGATCTATAAAATAAGGGTTGCCGCTAAAGGCACTAAAGGACTTGTAGGGAGAATTGCATTCATCCGGCAGGCAGAACGGAAGCACCTGCCACACCGAAAAGCCGCACTCCTTTAAAAAATCCACAAATTCATAGGCAGAGGAGCCAAACGCTCCTTCCGAATAATTTCCCCAAAGAGAGGAAATGTGCATCAACACACCGCTTGATCTTTTCATTTGAATATTCCTTCCTTGTCTGATTTGATCTGAAAATGTATTAAGATGTAAAGATAACCTGCCCCTTGGCGCAGGGATCGTCCATGATCAGCTCTTGCACAGAGGGCAAAGCAATCTCTCCCTTGGCAGGATTTTTAATGCTGATCATCGGCGTGGTAACGGTGGCACTGACCTCCGATTTTTCAAAAGCCAGATCCGCGTCGATTATTTCACAGTTGATAAGCTTTAATCCCTTGCAATAACAAAGGGGCTGTGTTCCGATGATCTTGCAGTTTTCAAAGGTGACGTTTTCGCAATACCACGCCAAATACTCACCCTTTACCGTACAATTCTTGACCACCACGTTTTTGGCATGCCAAAAGGCGTCCTTGGTATAAAGCTCACACTCCTCAAAGAGGGCGTTTTCTATGTACTGGAAGGAGTATTTTCCGTCCAAGCGCATGTTTTTAAACGTCAAATTTGAAGAACGCAGGAACACGTATTCCCCCTTCATCTGACATTCCCGCATGTTTACATCCTGCACAAACCAGCCAAATTCCGTGGAGTCGATATCACAGCGTGTAAGGCTCACGCGCGCACACTCACGAAGCGCCTTGATTCCGTGAAGAGTACAATCGCTGAGGGTAATGTCGGTCGAATACCAAAGAGCAGCTCTGCAAAGGGGCGTCAGCTCGCAAGAGGACACACTTAAGCGATCGGTGTGCCAAAAGGGATAGCGCAAATTGAAATAGCACTCCTCTACCGTTATATCCTTCCCTTCTTTAAAGGCACTTTCTCCGTCTGCGGGACCGTCAAAGCGGCAATGCCGCACCGTCAGCTCCTGCTGACCGTACAGCGCACGCTCTTCATCAAAATTTTTATATTCGATATAGTTCATATTCTTTTCCAATACTATCTCTAAAATTCTACCGAATTCATCAAGAACCGATAAGCAGATTATACCATATTCCGCCCCTCTTTTCAAGACGTTTATAGATTATTTTCGAACTTAACGCACTACTTATGTCCTTTTTTCCAAAAACACATCTTATATCGCCATCAAATACTTCACAGAGCAATCGTCGGCTTTGTTTTTAAAAACTCCCCTTTTCAAGCGAGTTTTACTCGACAACGCGGGTGTTGTGTGCTATAATACTTTGTGATATACTGTGTTCGGAAGCAAGAGCTCGGCTTACTACTAAAAACTAAAATGAGGTATCATGATGAATAACATCGGAAAGAGAATAAAGGAGCTACGAAAGAAAAATGATTTTACGCAGGAAAAACTTGCGGATTATCTTGGAGTAACTTACAAGGCGGTTTCAAAATGGGAGTGCGGCGTTACGGTGCCCGATCTGTCTTTGATCATTTCACTTGCCAAGCTGTTACACGTTACCACCGATGAATTACTTGGGTTAAAATCCGCTGACAATGATCAGCGACGCGTTGAACTGGAGACACTGTACAAAAAAACTTGGGAAACGGGTGATTTGGAAGAAAGACGCCGCGTTTCGCAAATGGCAGTCGCGGAATTTCCGGGTGATATGAACTATATGGACCAGCTTGCTTGGGCAACAGCAATGTGCTCGTTTTTGTATGAGGATGACGAAACATATATAGCTGAGCAAGAAAAGGCGATCAAAATGTTTGAATGCGTCATTGAGAACGCGCCAGATGAGCGAATCAAAGCAAGCTCCATTCAAGGCATCGTGCAGTATTTGTCTTTCAGAGGGCGCAATAACGAGGCTTTGGAATACGCAAAGCAGTATCCCGAAAACTATTCCGTAAGCCGCGACGACATCATGCTGTCCTGTTTGCAGGGCGATGAAAGAAAAATCTATTCACAAAAAATGCTGGATGGGCTTTTGACAGATATTGTAAATAAAATTGAGAGAAGCTCTATAGAAGCGTGCATTGCCCAGGAACAGATCATCAATGCAGTCATTGCGGACGGCAACTATTTGTATTACAATACATTTCTTGTTGACAACTACGTTGCCCGTGCGGAGCTTTATATCAGAGAAAACGATCCGGAAAAGGCTATGGAAGCATTGAAGAAGGCGCAAAAATTTGCAATGGATTATGATGCATTTATCAAAAACAATACGTCGTATCATTTCACAAGCCCGTTGCTTAGTGCGGTAACGTATAACACGGCAGATATTTGCCGCTCGGGTACTACCACACGCCATGAGGACTTTACCGAATATCTCAAAGGCGCGGATTTTGATTTGATTCGCAACCGTGAAGATTTTCAAGCACTGTTAAAGTAATTCAACAGAAAGCGGAGTCGGACAAATTGTGCGACTCCGCTTTCTCTATGAAAAAGCCCTGCAAGATGGAGCCAAAAGTAGTATTCCAAAAGATTGTTGACAAGCGTCAATAGCGTTTCAATGCAAAAACAGTATATACTTTTTTCGCACAAACTACAAAATCACGATGTAGAACAATTTTAAAATTTAGGTTGAAAACAGCATAGTATTTTGTTATACTAAATTGAGTACAATATTTTGGGGATGTTGTTATGAAAATTTTAGATTTAGATATGGATTATTTCATAGAGCGTATTGCTTATTTTGTATCTGACAACACATCAGAGAGGCTTTCTAACGAAGCTTATTCTGATTGCGTATGGTCAGAGCATAGAGTTCGTTCTTTTTTAGAGAACAATTTGGGACTCTCAAAAAACAAAAAAATTTGCGGGCGAATTGTTTCTGGACACAACGAAGCTCTGTTTTATTGGAAAGAGTTAATTGCTTCAGAAAAACTCGTTGCTCCGTTTGAAGTTATTCATGTTGATTCTCACGCTGATTTGGGGTTAGGCTATCCGTCCCATCGATACATTTCAGATATGCTTTTAGGCTTTCCAGTAGAAGAACGCCCGTTGCTTAAACAATATACGAATGATCATGTATGCCTATCAAAGTAAGTATCGGAGACTATTTGTTATTTGCTATTGCGTACCGTTGGATATCTCATTTGACTTATTGCGCAAATCCTAAAAGTTCTAAAGACGATTTTCTTTGGAGTACGATAAAAGATTTTAAAGAAGTTCACACTGAAGATGATCCCGTTCTTAGCGAAATCCAACTGCTATATAATCCCAACATGAAATCTCCACAACGAAATGCCCCTTGGACAGTAAAAGAAACTTATATTAAAAGCAGCAAAAAAGAACCAGAGGTCTCGTTTTTAATCATACCTACAATCGAAGATGTAAAGTATGATGGTGATTTTGATTTTGCTGTACTGGCACAATCGCCTAATTATACCCCTACAAGCACTGATTTTATTTTGGATGTATTTAGAGAATATATTGTTGAAGAATAGTTTTTAAAGCAAAAAACCAAGCAGAAGCGTTTTTCCTTTGAGGTATTTCTACGTTGATTGAAAACACACACTTGTACCATGTTATACAGAGTTTATATGTGTTCGCGTTGGTGGACCCGAGGGGAGTCGTTCTCGGTCGCGCGGCTCGCTTTTCGCCCTTGCGAAAAGCTCCGCTCCCTCGGTCAGGGTCGGCTCTGACTGCCACCGGCAGTCATTCACTTCCGACCCGTTCTCATCCCCATCGTTCAAATCCATCAACAAAAAAGAGCACTGCTCTTGCAGTGCTCTTTTTTGTTGGCGGAGAGATGGGGATTCGAACCCCAGAACGGCTCACCACCGTTACGCGATTTCCAGTCGCGCGCCTT
>JAFTMP010000264.1 GCA_017452335.1 Clostridia bacterium | reverse complement strand
TTATTTGTTAAGTGATATGCTGACTTCGTCAGCGTGATATTTTTGCTTTGCAAAAGTGATATTGAAGCCTTAAGGCTTCAATGATATTATATTCGCCTCCAAAACTCGCGAATCGAATACAACTCGGAGAAAGCCGAATATCACTGCGAAGCAATATCACTCGCCGCAAGGCGAATATAACTGAAAAAAGAGAGCAAGTCGTTGACTTGCTCTCTTTTTTTCTGGAGGCGCCACCCGGAATCGGACCGGGGATAAAGGTTTTGCAGACCTCTGCCTTACCGCTTGGCTATGGCGCCGTATGTAGTTTGGGGCGTTCGCTTTTTGAACGCTCGTGTATTATATCACAACAATTCTCTTTTGTCAATAGCAAAGTGAAAAGTTTTTTCCTTTTCCCGCTAAAACTTTTCCGATTTTAGAATAACATCTACCGCCGCCGGGATTCACTTGACATGCCTTTTGTTATATGCTATACTAAGGATGATCTATATTCTATGATATGCTAAGGGGTCTAAAAAATGAACCGAAACCGTACATCTCTTTTCCCCATTCTTCGTCTCTGCTTGCTAATACTGTCGATACTTTGTCTTGTCCTCTCCTTTTTGGCACCCCTCTTTTTCCTCTTTCAAGGCAATGCAGGCACCGGAATCATCGGCGGTGCGGGTGCGCCCACCTATCTGTTTTACTATCGCTCCAAGGGCTTTGTCTATTTAACCCTTTTGGGAGTTCTTGGCATAGTTGGTGCTGTGCTGTGGATCATCCGCCGTAAAAAATAAGGATATGGAGGCACGCTATGCGCAAAAAGCTTTTTAACATCATAAAAAATCTGTTTTTCCCCACGGTTCATTTTGAACTGCGTACCGCAATGAGCAGCGATACCATAAAGAAGACCGTGCAACAACAGATCGACTCTTCTTTGTCGGATGCACCCTTTTACGGAAGAGTCACTGAAGGTGACTTTCGCCTCACCCTGCATGGCAGGGCGGTTGACCGCATTTCCCGTCAACGAATCTGCGGCGTGATCCGAGAAGAGGCGCGGGGATGCACCGTTGAGATAACTATTAAGCCTACGCGCACCGAAGTTGTAAGCAGGATCTGTATTCCCCTGTTGCTCATTTTGGGCATGGTGGGCGCTTTTCTCGGCATATCGGATGGCGGGCTGCTTCAAAGCATTGCAAGCGCTACCCCCTTCCTTGTGGCACTGGTGCTTTTTGAGGTGTATCTTGACCGCACCTTTCACGAAAGAGCACAAAAGGCGACAGCTCTTTTAAAGGAGCTTCTGGTTCTATAAGCAGAAAACCGTATCCTTTCGAAATCGTAAAGGATACGGTTTTTTCTTTTTAAAAGGATATCGGCAAGAACGCCGCACCCACTGCCAGCACCACAGCAGGAAGCAGGTTTGCCACGCGGACTTTTTTGCCCCACACCAAATTGAGTCCCACACAGAAGATCAAAATGGAGCCGATCATTGAAAGGTTTGACAGTGCTCCATCGGTTAAGAGAGGTGCAATGAGGCGGGAAAGCAGTGTGATAAATCCCTGCCACAGTGCCACCGGAATGGCTGAAAAAAGACAGCCCTTTCCAAGAGAGCACGCCATCACCATAACGATGATCAAGTCTAAGATCGCTTTAGTGACCAAAATGGAGATATCGCCGTTGATCCCATCCTCCACAGCACCCACGATCGCCATGGCGCCGATACAAACGGTCAGCGAGGCGGTCACAAAGCCGTCCACAAAACTGCCGTCCTTGGCATTTCCCGTTTTGTTTTTGAGCCACGCGCCGAATTTTTCAAAACCCGCTTCAATGTTGATCAGCTCTCCGATCAGTGCACCCAACGCTAAGCACCCGATGATCAGCAAGCTTTTGGAGCTGACCACCTTGCCATTTTCTACCAAAAGCATGCCTTCAAGCGCCCCCGCGATGCCCAAAAAGAGCACGCAGATGCCGCACGCCTTGGCAAGGGTATCCTTTAGACGCTCCTTGATAAATTTTCCGCATAACAGCCCCAACAACCCGCCCAGCACAATGGCGGCGGCGTTGATGAGCGTTCCCAGTCCGTACATTTTCTATTCTCTCTTTAACTTTTATTCCAAAATATTGGTGGTGATGAAGTCTACGCCCAGTGCCACCAGCTCCTCGGCTCTCTTAGGATCATCCACTGTCCAGCAGTTGATCTCCACACCCGCTTCCTTCAACAGTGCCACCGTCTCTTTATCTAAGCGGTCATGGCGCACATCAAGACCCAGAGCGTACTGCTTGCACTTCTCTACCAGCTCCGCTGTGATCTCGCGGTAATAGAGATACTGCGCGTGTCCTTCGGGAAGCATCTCCCGCAGGTCTGCCATATTGTCAAAGGAAAAGGAGATGAAAATGGTCTGCTCCACCATATCGCAATGCTTTACAATGTCAATGATCTCACGGATCTGCTCCTTTTGGAAGCGGTTTTTCAGCTCGAAAACCGCGATCTTTCCGTATTTTTTGCAGATGGAGAAGTATTCCTCGGGGGTGGGCAACACCAGATCCCCTCTGACAAAGCCATCCTTATCGGGAAGCGTCAGCGCTCTTAACTGTGCAAAGGTGCTTCCCTCTACCGACAGCTCTACCCCTGCGACTCTTTTGGTATCATCGTCATGAATGAGGATGTACTTTCCGTCAGCCGTCACGTGCACATCGGTCTCAATGCCCCAGTAGCTTCTGTTTGCCGCCGCTATAAAAGCGGATGCGGTGTTTTCCCGTTCAATGCCCGAAAGACCTCTGTGTGCGATCAGGCGCGTTGTTCCCTTTTCAATCTTTACAGTATTCATCTTGTACCCCTCCATTTCTTGTTATTATACTGCCTTGAGAAATGATTGTCAAGAGAAGGCTACAAAATCGAACGAATAATTTCGATGGTTTTGTCGTTATCTGCCGTTGCAAGAAGAAAAATGTAATTTCCGTGCTCATAAGCACGCATACGGGCGATATAGGTTTCATACTCCCCGCCCAGCATTTTTTGCACATCCGCCCGCATCATGGCTTGCATGCGCGCCCTCACCAGGCGCAGTGCTCCTTCTCTCTGCGACTCATGGCGCACGATGTATAAATGAATTTCCATGCCGTCGGTGGTCCTTGAAAGTGCCGCCGCGTAATCGCAAAAGGAGGAAAACTGCACGGGCAGCTCTGCCCGTCCATAAAGCGCACCGCAAAAAAAGGATGTCTGTGCATCGTTTTTTTCATAAAGAGCAATATGCTCTTCAAGCGCTAACCGCGTTAGAATCAGCTCCAAAATCGCTCCTGCATCTCTTTTTTGCTCTTTGGAGCAAGAGCAAGTGCACAAAATCATCCCCAAGATCAATAAGACACACCAAATTTTTTTCATTCCACACACCCCCATCCATGTATATGCGGCGCTTGCGGGGGGCATGAAAACACGCTCAATAAAAGAAGGGCTGTTGCTCACGCAACAGCCCTTCTAACTGATTTATTCTGCTTTCACGATCAAGCCGCCGTCGATGAGCGACTGCAGATTAACAGGTACACCGTCTACCGTAACCGCCACGTGGAAGTTGCAGTTCATCCAGGAGTTCAGACCTCCGTCTGCCGCGCTGGAGATCACTTGACCGCCCTTAACGGTATCACCCACCTGCACTTGAATATCCGAAGAGAGGTTCATATACCAGCTCTTGAGTCCGCTTCCGTGATCGATCACCACCATACGGCCCACTGCCGTTTGCGCGCCCACATACACCACCTTGCCGTCAAAGGCGGCAATGACCTTGGTTTTTGTTCCCTCACTGTAATTCGTTCCCGAAAGCGCGCCGTACATGGTGCTCAGCGCCGTAAACTCGGGTGCCGATTTGATAGACTGGATGGCAACGCGCGTTCCAAAGGAATAGGTTACCGTGGAAACATCCAAATTGTTTTGGGTGGGCACACGGAACTTTCCGCCCTCAAAGGTAAAGTCAGAGGGTGTCGCAGCAATGTCTTTAAGGTTATTTGCAAGATCCTCTTTTGCCGCGTCAGTGTAATAATTCGCCGCATCATCGGAGGTATACCACTTAAAGCTTTCCGTAACAAGCGGATTGACCTTTAACAGGAAAATTTCCGTTTCACCGGAAGAACTCATGGTGATAGAATAGGTGGTACTGTCTGCCATCACCGTATTCAGCGCCAAAGGAATCAAGGCGCGGAATCCTCCCTCAACGGGATAGAAGGTGGGCACGAAATCCAGTGACGGCTCGATCTGCACTGAGATCTCGTCCTTGGAGATCACGTTCTGTACCTCTAACATCACCACTTGACCGCAGGTTGCTTCGTTGGTGCTGATGGAGAAGGAGGGATTGCCAAAAAGCTTTCCCTTGAAGAAATATTTGGCTGAGCCTGCGTAGCTGGACTGCTCACTATTCTTCCAAACCAGCGTCATATCCACGCTGACATTCTTTGCCCCTTCGATCATCAGATTTGCCAACCCCTTGTAGGGACCCTCGTAAAGAGAAACGTTTTTATCGGTATCCATGACCTTCAAATTGATCTCATCCGGTGCATAATTACACTCGGGAGAAAAAGAAGCCAAGAAGCCGTCAAGAACGGTGATCTCGTTACGGTCGGCATAGGAGCAAGAAGCATCCTTAAGCACACCGCCTACCGTTTTATAGCTCCAGTTGAGCGTATAAGGCACCACGGTGCGATCACCCACCGTGAGCACGGGGGGGATGGCGGTGCTGTATACCGCTTCCGAATAATCGGAATTTAAGAATACCTCAGCCGCCTGTGCCGCAATGCGGTACACTCGATTTCCCTGACCCACATAGTAGCACTTCTGGGGATCGGAGGAAAAATAATAGGTATAATCGCTTTCGATATTGAAATTATCTAAAAAGGAAGCTGTATATTTGGCATAGTTCAGCGCCTCCTGGGGCAGAGCGATCAACGCTTCGGGCTGATTGCCCTCTTCACTGCCAAACATCCCTGCAAAAATGGAAAGGAACTGCGCGTCCTTCGCGTCGCCCAACTGATTTCCCTTCTCGTCCTTTACCGTAACGCTCACTAAATCCGAGCTCACCACCTGCGGTGCGGCGCTTTTATAATAAAAATAACAACCAACAATGGCGATAGACGGTGCAATGAGCACCAACACGCTCAAAATGATTAAAAAGACTTTTTTCATCATGCCTCTATTTCCCTTCTGCCGCATCTGCGAGGGCAGATCAACAGCCATTTAACTCTCTTCATATTATACATGATTGAAGAACGAAGGTCAAGTATTTTTTGCTTTTTTCTCGTTATTTTCAAGAATTTCGCTTCTTTTCCCGTCAAACGATCACCAAGCCGCCGTTGATCCCAAACACCTGTCCGGTGATAAAGGATGCCTGCGCGCCCGCAAGATAAAGGCACAGCTCAGCCACCTCTGCGGCACTGCCCAAACGCCCCATAGGCGTTTCTTCAACCAGTGCATTTCGGTCCTCTTGGGACAATCGCGCGTTCATATCGGTGTCGATCACCCCCGGCGCGATGCAGTTGACTGTGATGCCCGAAGGACCTACCTCCTTGGCAAGCGCTTTTGTAAGACCAATTACCCCAGCCTTTGCCGCACTGTACGCCACCTCGCAGGATGCGCCCACCTGCCCCCACATGGAGGACACATTGATGATCCTGCCTTCTTTTTTATTGATCATGTGGGGAAGAAAGGCACGGCAAAGCAAAAAAGGGGCGTCTAAATTGACAGCGCGCACCCGTGCCCACTCCTCATCGCTTGTGTAAGTGGCAAGGGAAAATAGCGCAACACCTGCATTATTGATCAGAATATCCACGCCGCCAAAGCGCTCTAAAATGCAGTCTGCCACCCGCTTGCATTCTTCCATAGAGGACAGATCCCCTTGAAAGCCCACAGCACCCAGTTTTTCAAGCGCATCTGCCGCCTCTTTGCTGTGATGATAAATGAACGCAACTCGGTATCCTTCTTTTAAAAACAATTCCACACATGCGCGCCCGATCCCTCTGCTTCCGCCGGTAATCAATACGGTTTTCATATTCTACCCCTTTTTTCCTTACACTAAACCGCATTATTTCTGTTTTTCACTCCATAGCCTTTGTACAGAGTGAAAAAGGGGTGTTACAAAGCATCTTTGTAACAGCCCCTTTGTCGGTTCTTTATTATTTCTTGTTCTTGTTGAGCATTTCAAGAAGCTGACCGAATTCATCATCGGAGAAGCCGTCATCTGCTGCGGGCGTTTCCGCAGTAACGGGTTCTGCTTCCTCCACTACCTGTTCTACAGGAGCGGGCGCTACCTTCTTAACGGTCTCTTTTACCACAACGGGCTTCTCAACCTGTGTGTACTTGTTGTTGCCGTCAAAGCCTGCAGCGATCACGGTGATGCGCATCTCGTCTTCCAGATCGGGGTCGATGATGGAACCCCAGATAATGGTGGAGTCGGGATGAGCCTCATCGGAGATCAGATGAGAAGCGATGTCGATCTCTTCAAGAGAAATGTCGGGAGAAGAGGTGATGTTGATCAGCAGTCCTCTTGCGCCCTCGATAGAGGTTTCCAGCAGGGGGCTGGAGATTGCAGCCTTTGCAGCCTGCTCAGCCTTGTCCTTACCCTGTGCAACGCCCACGCCCATGTGCGCATAGCCTGCATCCTTCATGATGGTGGTTACGTCTGCAAAGTCCAGGTTGATCACACCGATGTTACGGATCAGATCGGAGATGGACTGTACGCCGTGCTTGAGCACATTGTCTGCCTCAACGAATGCGTTAAGGAAGGTAATACGGGTATTGGAGATCTGCTTCAGTCTCTCGTTGGGGATTACCAGCAGAGAGTCTACAGTTTCTCTCAAATTCTTAATGCCTGCTTCTGCCTGCATCATTCTTCTTCTGCCCTCGAAGTCAAAGGGCTTGGTTACAACTGCAACAGTCAGGATGCCCATATCTCTTGCAATCTTTGCAACCACGGGAGCCGCACCTGTACCGGTACCGCCGCCCATACCTGCGGTGATGAACACCATGTCAGCACCCTTGAGCGCGTTGGTCAGATCCTCTACGCTCTCCTCTGCCGCACGTGCACCAACGTCGGGGTTTGCGCCTGCGCCATGTCCCTTGGTCAGCTTTTCACCAATAGCAACCTTATAGGAAGCTACAGACTTGTTCAGTGCTGCTTTATCGGTGTTTACTGCTACAAATTCAACACCCTCAACACCTGTTTCGATCATGCGGTTGATGGCGTTGTTACCGCCGCCGCCTACACCTACAACCTTAATTTTTACCAGTGTGCTTTCAAACTGTTCCTGCATATCCATCGGCATAAATTTGCCCTCCTGCATTTTATGAATTCGGTATTTTTTCCGTTTATCTGTCGTTACAACATATACATTATAATAATAGATTTTGCGCGATTTTTCAATAGATGTGCGAAGTGTTAACAAAAAGTTTACATTTAAGTGTCTTCCGGATCTGCATAACCCTTGCGCGGATCCTCCACACTGATGACTCCAACGAAGTCCGTGGGAAGCTTCTCCTTGATCCCTCTTGCAAACGCCAGCTTTTCCGAAAGCTCCTTTTTGTTGCCAAAAAGAATGATGTAGCTTTCCTGCTCACGCTGACAGTATACGCGGATGTTAAACCTGCTGCTCACATCAATCTTCACGATTTCGCCCGAGAGATCGGACGCATCCAGAAGATTGATAAAACCGGGAAGATAGTCTGCGTCCCCTGCTGAAGAAAACACCAGTTTTTTCCCCGAAACGGCATAAGAAAGCTCCGGCATTTCCAAATAGTAAAGGGTGGGAAACAGCTCATTCATGCTTTCTTCATCGGGAAACATCTCTAAGACCTTTAAGCTTTCCGAGACCACCACATACTCGTTTTCGGGAATATCGGCAATGAAAAAGAAAAGCGGCTTTTCTTCCTCGGGCAAGATTATCAGGGTATTGGGGTATTCCTTGCGAATGGTCACATCGCAAAGCATCGGGAATTTTTTAAGAAGAGCTTTTTTCACCTGCTCCTCTCTGATGAGGAACATGCTGTCGCCTTCCTTGATCCCGGATACCTCAAGGATCTCGCCGCTGTCATAAAACTAAGTGGATTCACACTGCATGCTCTCCACGGTGAACGGCACCTTCACGGCAAAAAAGCCGAGCACCGCCAAAATGATCCCGCCTACCAAAATGCCCGTCACTGCGATCAGAATTGAACGTCTGCGCAGACGCCTGTGCAATCTTCGTTTCATGGCATCGGGAAGTAATTTTTGCTCACTGTTTTGTTCTTGCGACACGCCGTACCCTCCTTCCCTGTTTTTTAATTCTTTATTTTAGTTTCTGTTCTTTATTTTACGACTTTCCTTTTTTGCTCCGGATCACGGCACACATTTTCTCGTAGATGACCTTTTCGGTATCCTTCACGGCAAAGGCTCTCACCTTGTCTTCCATCTGTGAAAGCGCCTTCTCATCGCCCAGCAGTTTATTGACCGCATCGCACAGCACCTGTGCGCTCATTTCCGATTCTCTCAGCAACACCGCCGCGCCCTGATCGGAAAGGAGTCTGGCGTTTTTGGTCTGCTGATCGTCGGTTACATTGGGCGAGGGCACCAGGATGGACGCCTTACCCAGCACCGCAAGCTCCGAAAGCGTCATGGCGCCCGATCGGCAGATCACCAGGTCCGCCGCCGCCATTTGAGTGGGCATATCGTAAATGTACTCGGAATAGCGCAGATTCTCATAGCGCTCCAGTCCCCGCTCTTTAAACGCCTCCTCAAATTTTGCCTTGCCTCTTGAGCCCGTGGCATGAAAGAAGAGTACGTCGGGGTGCTCCTTTCCGTATTGCTCCATCAGGTCCAAGATCCGCTCGTTGAGCATTGCCGCACCCAGCGATCCGCCAAAGGAGAGCACGGTTTTTCCATAGCCCTCTACTCCCAGCGTTTTTTTCGCCTGCTTTTTTTCAAGAGTGAAGAAGGTCTCACGCACAGGGGTACCCACATGCAACACTTCCTTAGCACCCTGCAGTGCCGCCGCAGTCTTTTCAAAATTCACAAAGATCACGTCTGCTTTTTTTTCAAGCATCTTCACGGCAAAGCCCGGAATGGCATTGGACTCATGCAAAAAGCAAGGGATGCCCATAGATGCCGCCGCGGCGCAGATGGGCCAGCACACATAGCCGCCTGTTCCCACCACCGCATCGGGCTGCAGCTGCTTTAACAGCTTTTTTGCCTTGACAAAGGAGGTGACCGTTAAATATGCGGTTTTTACATTGGAAAGCGACAGACTTCTTCTCAGACCCCTGATCTCAATATGGTGCATGGGATATTTTTCCCCCACCAGTTTGTTTTCAATACCCGTGGGCGTTCCCACGTAATGGATCTCTGCATTTTCCTCATATTTTTCAATTGCCGAACCGATGGCAAGAGCGGGATTCACATGTCCACCCGTGCCGCCGCCCGATAAGATTACCTTCATTGCGCATCCGCCTTTCTGAAATGCTTGCATTTACTGCTTTTGCAGATAGGAATAACGGGAAATGGAAAGCAAAACACCCATTTCCAAAAACAGGATCAACAGCGCCGTGCCTCCGTATGAGAAGAACGGGAGCGAAATACCGGTATTGGGCATGGAATTGGTCACTACCGCAATATTCAGCAGTGCTTGAATACCCACCTTTGCCACGATACCCGTGGCAGCCAGCTTTGAAAAGGTGTCGGGTGCTCTTTTGGCAATGACCAGTCCGCGCCAAATGAAGACCATAAACAGCACGATGACCAGCATAGCACCCACAAACCCTAACTCTTCTCCCACGATCGCATAAATAAAGTCGTTTTGCGGCTGAGACACGAACAAATGCTTTTGTCTGGAATTGCCAAGACCCACGCCGAAAAATCCGCCCGAGCCGATGGCGTAAAGACCCTGCAGGGTCTGCCACACCTCAGACTGCACCGAATAGTTTTCGGGATGAAGCCAAATATCCAGGCGCTTGGTGGCATAATCTGTAAAGGCAATGATCGCCGCAACGGCGGCAACGAACGCACCGCTTGCCGCACCGAACCAAACCAGCTTTCCGCCTGCTACGAAAATGACCACCATTCCGATGGCAAACATGATGATCGTGCCCGAAATATGCTTTTCAAGCGCGATCAACACACATACAACTGCTACGATAGCAAGGGGGATAAAGGTGCCAAACGCCGAGGATCTCCAGAATTTTTTGGTGCGCACCTGCTTTTCCGTAAGGCTATAGTACCAGGAAAGCATGAGCACCAAGCCCAGCTTCATGATCTCGGAGGGCTGGAAGGCAAAGAGTCCCAGGTCGATCCAACGCACCGCTTCTCCTTCTGCAACGCCCAACACCAATACTGCCACCAATAGTAAAAGGGAAACAGCGAAATACAGCGGGGTAAAATTACGAATATGACGGTAGTCCACCAAGGATACGCCAAACATGATCGCAAGACCCACCAGAGCAAAAGCAATTTGTCTCTTGATAAAATAATAGCTGTCATTCATTTCATCCAGCGCATACGCGTAGGATGCTGAAAAGACCATGATCGATCCAAAGCAGATCAGCAGCAAAATAATCACCAGCATGGGACGGTCAATACTGCCCTTTGCGCGGTAAATGTCTGCACCCGCCTCCGCATATTCCACGGCAGACGCTTTCTTTTTCCTCTTTCGCAGGGGAAAGATCTGCTTTTTCGGTTCACTGATCTGCGTGCTGCTTTGAACGGGCTCGGGAGCAAGCTTTCGCTTTTTTTCACTAACCTCACCCGAAACAGCCTTGCCCTTCCTCTTGATCTTTTCGGAAGAGTCTTTTTGATTGTTTTTATTTTTTTTGCGACGGAACATATTACCCTCCCGAAAGCACTTGCGTATTCAATCGTTTTTTATAGTTCAGAATATCCCACAGCCAAGCAACGCCAGCAGTGAGAAAAGCGCCGTAGCCACGGAAAAGACCGAAACGATCTTCACCTCTGACCAACCGCATTTTTCAAAATGATGATGGATGGGGCTCATTTTAAACAGTCTCTTACCGTGGGTAAGCTTAAAGTACCCCACCTGCAAAATCACAGAGAAGGCTTCAAGTACAAAGATCCCTCCGCACAGAAGTACAATGGTGGGATTGCCCAGCATAAAGCCCAGCGCCACGATCACGCCGCCCAAAAACAGCGATCCCGTGTCACCCATAAAGACCTTTGCAGGGTGGAAATTATATACCAAAAATCCGCCGCATCCTCCGACAAGTGCGCCCGAGAGAAGCTGTGCGCCCCCCTTGGCGCTGGCAATAAGACCTGTCGCCAGCGAGAAAAACAAGCCCACGACCAGGCTTACCGATGCCGCAAGACCGTCTACACCGTCGGTGAGATTGACGGCATTGACCATACCGGTCATTAAAACCAGGCAGAAAATATAGTAAAGAATACGCACGGCAACATGCCCGAAGATTGCCACATTGCCCACGAAGGGGATGTACACCGTATCAGAGGGACTGCCGGGGATCATCCCCGTCACAATACCCACCACTAAAAACAAACACGCCGCCAAAAGCTGCAGGAAATATTTTTGAAGGGCGGTGAGTCCTTCATTCTTCCCTTTTTTAAACTTGGCTCTGTCATCCACAATGCCAATCAGTCCGTTCACAAGACCGTAGCCGTATGCCAGCAAAATATACGTTAAATCGCTGATATGTCCGTAATGCATGGCAATGGGCACTGTAATCAGCAATGCCAGCGTGATGGCAAAGATGAAGGAAAGTCCGCCCATGGTGGGGGTTCCCTCCTTGTTTTTATGCCAACGGGGACCGATATCCAAAATCTTCTGTCCCATTTTCTTGCCCTTCAAATAGGGGATCAAAAAGCGCAAGATCAGTGCAGTGGCAACAAAGCTGATCACCAGTGCCGCCGCATAAAGTATTCCCCGAACCATTTGTATAGCTGTCCTTTCTCTCGTTCCTTTGTCCGAAGTTATCGGACGGTGAAATTGCCGTTTTCAAAACGTACTTTTGATCAAAATCAGTTTCTTGCCTCGTACGCCTTCATGATGATCTCTTTTTCGCTAAAGGGATGCTTTCCCTCTGCTGTGATCTCATAGTTTTCATGACCCTTGCCCGCAACCACGATGATATCGTCCTTGTACGCGTTTTCCACTGCCCAGATCAGCGCCTGCGTACGGTTTTCGATCACCTTATACTCGCTTCCCTCGGGAACACCCTTTAAAATGTCCTCAATAATGGCATGAGGATCCTCCGTACGGCTGTTGTCGGAGGTGATCACGGTAAAATCAGCCATTGCCGCCGCAATACCGCCCATGATGGGGCGCTTGGTCTTATCCCGATCGCCGCCGCAACCAAACAATGCCACCAAGCGCTGCTCGGGAGTCTTGAAGGCTCTGACAGTCTTTAACACGTTTTCCAGTGCATCGGGGGTATGGGCGTAGTCGATGATCACTGTAAAGTCTGCCGAAAGAGGAACCTTTTCCATTCTTCCGCTCACACCGCCAAGTCTTCTCATCGCCAGCGCCACATCCTTGCAGGATGCTCCGCACAGTCTTGCGGCAACGGCGGCGGCAAGAGAATTGGAGACCGAGAAGGCACCGGGAATGGAGCATTCAATATGAATGGCTTCGTTTTCGCTGACCAGATCGTATTCGCTTCCCTTAATGCCGTGGCCCTCAATGTTATGTGCCGTAAAGTCGGCGTAAATGCTGTCCTTGGAGAAGGTATACTTTTCACCGCCCGCATGCTCGTACATGTACTTGCCGTAGCT
Organism: Clostridia bacterium; assembly: GCA_017452335.1. GTDB lineage: Bacteria > Bacillota > Clostridia > Oscillospirales > CAG-272 > UBA11512. Next base: position 17,364 of record JAFTMP010000264.1, on the reverse strand, counting down.
GTCGTCTGCATTGATCACCGAGATCTTGCTGATCTTGAAAAGCTTTGCCTTAGCGGCGGCATACTGCATCATGTTGCCGTGATAGTCCAAATGCTCGGGCGTTAAGTTGGTAAAAATACCGATCTCGGGAGTGATCGCCGCCAGCTTTTCATAGTCAAGGGCATGGGATGACGCCTCCATGACCAAATATTCTACCTCTGCATCGCGCATACGGGCAAGCAGTCCGTAAAGCTGCTTCGGCATGGGGGTCGTCATGGTGCTTTCCACCTCAACGTCTGCGATCATATTGCGGATGGTTCCGATCACGCCCACCTTTTTACCCATCTCTTCCAAAATGGATTTGAGCATGTAGGTAATGGTAGTCTTGCCGTTGGTGCCCGTCACAGCCAAAACCTTCAGCGCCTTTGCGGGATCGCCGTAAAAGGTGCTCCACATCAGCGCATCCGCTCTTCTGGTGGAGGGGGTGAGCACGTAAGGAATGTTTTCCTCCTCGGGCGCACGCTGGCAAATAATGACCTTTGCCCCCTGCTTCATCGCGGCGCTTATATAATTGTGTCCATCGCTTCTTTCGCCTACCAGGCAAACGAACGCCTTTCCCGTCAGATCCTCGCGGCTATCCTCCGACAGTCCCTCTACCTCAAAGTCCAGTACCCCGGGAGTCGCCTTTGTAATTTCAACGCCTGCAAGCAAGTCTCTCAGTTTCATCTCTCTGCCCTTCTTTCCTCTATTTACCTCTTATTGGTCGTATACATCGGTGTGCATGCTGACCAGGGTGATCACCGATCCCACCGGCAAGGATGTGCCGGGAGAAACCGACTGTCCGCTGACCTGCGCTCCGGTCCCCTCTTCGTAATTCAGTGATCCTGTTATATTAACATTAAATCCTTTGTTTGTCAATACCACGATCGCCGCCGACACCTTCATGCCCTTCACATCGGGCACCGTTTGCTGCTCTGTTTCGTGGGACGGCTGCTCCTCGCTTGCCGGATCGTAGGCATACAAATATACCAGTCCGTTTTCCTTGCTGAGCTGCTCTCCGCTCAAAGGAAGCTGAGCATAAATTTCACTTCCTTCTCCGATGACCTTATAGGATAGCCCTGCCTTGCTCAGCTCTGCCTGGGCGTTTACAACCGTTTCCCCTACAAAGTCAGGCATCTGATAGCTCATGCTTGCCAGCTCTTCGTCGGTATAGCTTCTGCCCACGTTTAAATACTGCAGGCTTTCATCGATCACTCTTGCCACATAGGGTGCCGCCACGGTACCGCCCGATTTCACAGCACCGCCCGGCTCATCCACCATAATAAGCACTGCAATTTCCGGATCGTTTGCAGGCGCAAAGGCAACGGTAGAGCCTACACGCAGTGTTTCATCCTCTTCGTCTCTCTTTTCAGAGGTACCGGTCTTTGCCGCCACGTGATAGCCTGCCACATAAGCGTTACGGGCAACACCGTCGATCACGCCGCCCTCTAAAATTTCTGCAAGCTGGGCGCACACCTCGCTGCTCACGATCTGCCGCTTGCTCTCCTTTTCGCCCGACACCACCACGTTTCCATCGCTGTCAATCAGTGACTCCACCACGTAGGGCGTGATGACGTGACCGCCGTTTGCAATGGTGCAGATGGCGGTGAGCTGTTGAATGGGGGTCGTCTTAAAGGTCTGCCCGAAGGAGGAGGTTGCCATTTCCACCGAATGAAACCCGCTAAAGGAATGGTTGATGCCTGCCGCCTCGGCGGGAAGATCTATGCCCGTTTTGGTAAGATACCCAAACGCCTCAAAGTATTGCCAAAAGGTCTTTGTACCGATACGTTCCGCGATCTGCATCATCGCAGGGTTGCAGGACTGCTGAAGCAGATAGGAAAAGCTATTGGTGCCATGCCCTGCCTTCTTGTGGCAGCTGATGTCTACCCCCGACACATGCTGTTTACCGTTGCAGGTAAGCACGCTGTCTGCCGTTACCGCGCCCGTTTCAAGACCGATGGCAGAGGTAATGATCTTAAAGGTAGAGCCGGGCTCATAGGTATCGCTGACACACTTATTACGCCACATGGAATAGATCAACTCCCATTTCAGATTGTTGTATTCCGTGCTGTTGGTTTCTAACTCCGATTGCTCCAACTGCTGCGCGTAATCGCCTACCAACGTAAAGGGGTCGTTTAAATCAAAGCCCCAGTTGGTCGCCATAGCAAGCACCGCCCCGGTATCCACGTCCATAATGATGCCGCACACATTATTGCCTGCCAAATTCTCCTCATAAGTTGCCCGCAACTGATTTTCAAGAATGGCTTGCAAATTCATATCCAGCGTTGTGACCAGGCTGTACCCGTTTTGCGGGTCGATCTTCACGTCATATTTACTGGGCATGCTCTCGTTTTTGGCATTTCGCGCTGTGATATACTTACCGTCCGTGCCGGTCAACGCATCGTTATACTGCAATTCCAAGCCAAACAATCCGCCGTCAGTGCCCAGATATCCGATCACCTGCGCCGCTAAGTTTTCGTAGGCATAATATCTTTTGGAGGTGGTCTGCAGATAGATCTGCCGTTTGTAGCCGTACTGATTGATCAGCTCCCGCACCTTATCAGCCGTTTCTTTATCCACGTGCTCCTTGATAGTCTCGTCTTTTCTCTTTTCCTTCAGCGTCTTTTCATAGATGGTATTATAGGGTACGTCCAGGATCTTTGAAAGCTCCTTGCTGATGTGTACCCGCGTCTCATCGTCCTCAATGTCTGCAGGAGAAATAAACACGCGGTAGGTGGTGATATTCTGCGCCAGCTTTTGCATATTGCGGTCATAGATCGTTCCCCGCTCCGCTTTGATGACAGTCACCTGCATCAGATTGTCCAGCACCTTGCCCAAGTTTTCCTCATGCTCAATGATCTGAAGTCTGAAAAGCTGTACACCCAAATACCCTGCCGCCAGAATAAACGCCAGCATGACGATGAGGGTACGCACATACATGCTTTTTGTTCCGCTTCTCATTTATATACCACAGCTTTTCTCAAAGCCTTCCTTTCTTTGCATTGGTTAAACAGTACCTTTTCAAACATTCTTATGAGATGCAAATGAGAGTACAACACCAATTTGTTCTACTCTCAATGCTCACTGTTCCATATTATTCGTTTCCCGTGAATATATTCCAGGCATTGGACAGGTTCTCTGCCAGGGCATTCAGCACCACGGTGATCATTCCCTCGCTTTCCTCGGGAACCTCATAATCCTCTACCCGGTCTTCCTTATCGGGGCTGATGGCAACGGGAGGGTTCATGTTGCTCTCCTCTACCATGCCCAAATTTCCGTCCTTGCTTTCCAAATATTCACGCAGCTCTTCCACGCTGTCCTTTTGATCGAGCTCCGCCGACAATTCGTTTTTTTGCTTGCTCAGATTGTTCACCTTGGTCTGAAGGGCAGAAACCTCCTTGGTGTATTCATTGATCTGCACGAAATTCACCATCATCGACATAAACAGCACCGTGCAGATGATGCAAAAGATCACCGTCATCACAGGGAACGGCGCGCGTTCCTTGTTTTTCACCGTATAAAACAGGCGTTTTTTCGCCTTTTTTGCGGCACGCTCGCCGCTTTTTATCAAAAATGCATGGTCGCTGATGGAAACGCCCTGCTCTGCGACCTCCGGCTGAACATAAGGACTTTGTGCCTGCTGCTCTTCCTTGCGCTCCTCGCTGATGGAGCGTACTCCGGGATCCACTCTGCCGATCTTTCCCGATCTTGAAATCACAGGCGGACTTTGCTTTAGCGCTTGCTCTTGCGCTTTTTTCTTTTTAAATCTGCTAAAAAATTGCATGTTTTTTCCTTTCAGTGTTTTGTATTGTCCGCTCTTTTCAAAATCTGTCTTATAGCTTTTCAATGCTCCGCAGCCGTGCGCTTCTGGAACGGGGATTCTCCTCCAGTTCCCTATCCGACGGTGCACGCCCCTTTTCGATCGCCTTTACGCTGGGTCTGTTGCCGCACACGCAAACAGGGAAGGAAGGAGGACAGGTGCATCCCTTCATCAAAGAAGCAAAGGTCTGCTTGGTGATCCGATCCTCCAGAGAATGGAAGGTGATCACCGAAAGGCGTCCGCCCGGGGCAAGCAGTCCCGCAAGTGCTCGAAGGGTGGGCTCTATAATGTCCAATTCCTTATTGACTTCGATCCGTATCGCCTGAAATGAACGCTTTGCCGGATGGTGCCCGCCCACCTTTGCCTTGGCAGGAAGGGCATCCTTGATCAGATCTGACAATTCAAGTGTACTTTCAATTGCTTGTTGTTCTCTTCTTTTTACGATCGCTCTTGCAATCTGGGGGGCAAATTTTTCTTCGCCCCAATTGTAAAGGACGCGTTTAAGCTCGTTTTCGCTGTATTCATTGACCACGTTATACGCCGAAAAGGGTTGACTTTGGTCCATACGCATATCCAGCGGCGCATCCTTCATATAGGAGAATCCCCGCTCTGCCGTATCAAGCTGATAGGAGGAGACGCCCAGATCCAGCAGTGCACCGTCAATGGCGGTGATCTGCAAGGATTTTAACACCTCCGCAACGTTTGAAAAGTTGCTCTTCACCGCGGTGTAGCGGTCCTCGTAGCCTGCAAGTCTGTTCTTTAATGCCTGCAGTGCGGCATCGTCCTGGTCGATACAAATAAGCCGTCCGCCCTTTAATCTTTTCACGATCTCCAGACTATGCCCTCCACCACCGGAAGTGCAATCTACATAGATTCCGTCTTCCTTGATGGCAAGAGAGTCAATGCTTTCCTCTTTCATCACGGAATAGTGAGAAAATACGATATTCTCCATACAAACCTCTGTTTACAGACCAAGTCCGATCAATTCTGCTTCAATTTCTGCGGCATCCATCTTTGCCATGCACGCTTCATAGCGCTCGGGATTCCAAATCTCTGCCTTATCCCCCATACCTACAACGATCACCGACTTTTCAAGCCCTGCCATGGACCGCAGCTTAGAGGGAATGAGCACACGTCCCTGCGCATCCACATCAGTATCTACTGCCGAAGCGCACAGGGCACGTTTCACGTTGCGCGCCTTGGTCTCGGTGTGGGGCGCGGCATCCAGCTTTGCAATAAACTTATCGAATTCTTCAACGGGGTAAATACAAACACAGTTGTCAATGCCTCGAACCAAATACACCCGATCGCCCAGCGTGCTTCTGAACTTGGAGGGGAGAAACATTCTGCCCTTGGTATCTATTGTGTGCGCATATTCGCCATACATGAACGTTTCTCCTCCTTTTTTTACAAGTTTTTCTCACCGGCGGTTCACTTGCCGTCACGGCACTTCACCGGTGCACCACATGCGGCACGCATTTCAACGCTTTCATCCACGGTTCGTCAGTTTTGGTGCAAATTCACTATTTTTCCCACCACTTCTCACCATCACTGTTTACTTTGCATTTACTTTCCCACCACATGACTGAATTATACTCCAGTCTTAAAATCTTTTCAAGCAAAAAAAAGCCGTTTTTTGACCGTGGAAGAAAAAAATAATAAAAAAAATCCGGACAAAAAACAAAACTGCTTTTTGTCCGGATTTTGCATCGAACTTCTGTTCTTTATTTACTTTTTATGGCAAAATGGAAAATTATCGCTGTTTTTCTTTTGCCATCTTTTTGAGCAACGGAATGGTGTTTTCGGGGACAAGTCCGCCAAAATCCCCTCCTAAAGCAAGAAGTTCTCTAATCTTCGTGGAACTGACCTGCCGAAGCTCTTCCTCACATGCAAGCATCTGCGTTTCCAGCCTCCAGGGAGCGTTTTCGTTAAAATCCGCAACGATTTTCTCATACCGCAGATCCTGCTCGTTGCGATATCCCCGAAGCGCGCGGGTGATCCCATGCTCCTGCGCGTACTCATACTGCATGCCATTACAAAAATCCACCGTTACGTTGGCATACTCTGCGCACGCCGCCCGAAGAAGTGCCAAACGCTCCTCAAGGCTGAAATAGTAAGTCTTTTCTGCATTGATAAAAATAACGGCATAGACCTGCTCGTAGTGCTTTGCGGCATAGTCGATCAGCGTGATATGCCCCTTTGTCACCGGGTCAAAGCTTCCGGCAACCAAAATTTTTTGCGGTGTTTTTTCCATAATCGTACTGTGATCGGATCACTGCTCGTCCTCGGTGCTCTGTGTGGGCTTTTCTAACAGCGTGACAAACACCTTGCCGTAACGTGCATGGCGGCGCAGAGTCAGTCCCTGCACTTCAAAGGGCTCCTTGCGGTCGCTTTCGCAAACGATCACGCACCCCTCCTCCAGCATATCCGCCCGCAATAGCCGCTCAATGGCATCCTGCACGAAATCGGAATTGTAGGGCGGATCTAAAAATACCACGTCGTATTTGTTTTTGCCCCCGTTTCCGCGAATAAAGGATTTATAGTCGGTGCTGAGCACCACGCTTCTTTCAAAGAGTCCCGTCTTTTTGGCATTGCTCTTGACGATCGCCGCCGCTTCCTGGTTGAGATCCACAAAAGTGGCTTTTGCCGCACCGCGAGACAGTGCCTCCAAGCCCATCTGACCCGACCCCGCAAAGAGATCCAACACCCTTTTTCCGTCGATCTCAAACTGGATCATACTGAACACCGCTTCCTTGACCCGTTCTGCCGTGGGACGGGTATCCAGTCCGTCAAGTGTCTGCAATTTTGCGCCTCTGGCGCTTCCCGTTATAATTCTCATGGTTGTTCCTTCCTATTCAACGATCCGTTACGGTTCAGATCACGCAAACCGCCCTCGTCTCTATTTCTTTTCTTGTTCTTCTTGTTCGTGAAAATAGCGGTAGACCGCCTGTGCGTCCTTCCTGCTCACACCCTTGATCGCTGCAAGCTCTTCTTTGCTTGCCTGCTTGATGCCTGCAAGTCCTCCGGGCATTGCCAGCAACAGCTTGGCTTTTTGCGCGCCGATTCCCGGTATTTCCTCAAGCATAGACCGTTTCAGTGTCTTGCGCTTGCCTTTAGAGGTCGCGCCGAATGCAAAGCGGTGTACCTCTTCCTGTATTTTATAGACCAATAAAAATGCCGCTTGATCCCCCGCAATGGAAATCTCGTGTTCTCCGTCCGTTAAGGCACGGGTCTTATGAAAATCATCCTTCACCATTCCAAACACAGGCAGGTCGATATTTATGGAAGAAAGCAACTCCTTCACGGCATGCACATGTCCCTTACCGCCATCAAGAAGCAACAGATCGGGCAAGCGCCACTCTTCCCTTCTTGCCATACGGCGCTCTAAGGCTTTGCACATGGCTTGGTAGTCATCCTGCTGTGCCTGGTCCCTTAACTTAAACAAACGGTAGTCGCTTTTTTTAGGCACACCCTTCTCAAAGCAAACCACTCCTGCGGTGATCTCCTCTTTGCCATAGTTGGAGATATCAATGGCTTCGATCCGCTCGGGAAGCGCTTCAAGTCCTAAGAGTGCTGACAAGCGGATGAGTCCCCGCAAGTCACGGTGCTCCTCCTGCTGTGCCCGCGCGGCATGCTGTGCAGCATTATCCCGCGCCAGATCGCAAAGCTGTTTTTTCGTTCCTCTTTGAGGAATATGAAGCTTGGTTTTATGCCCCAAGGTCTTTAAATACTCCACAATCGTTTCAGACTCCTCCGCGGCAAGGGGATAGCCGATGCAAATTTCAGACGGCACATCCTCTCTTCGGGTATACAGCTCGCAAAGCAAAGCACAAACGGCATCGCTGTCCAGGATCGTTTCACTGCTCACAGGCAGATATTCACTGTCAAAAATGATCCCGTCGCGGATATACATTACCGCAAGACACGCGCTTTGCTCATCCTCGTAAAGGGAGATCACGTCCAGCTCTTCCCCGGATGCCCCCACGACCTGCTGTTTATCGGAAAGACGCTCCAGCGCTTTTATCCTGTCTCTATACAGTGCCGCCGCCTCGAACTGCAAATGCTCGGCGGCAAAAAGCATCTGCTCGCTGAGCTGCCGCTTCGTTTCCCCCATGTTGCCCCTTAAAAAAAAGACCACACGCTCAAGGATCTTTTGATATTCCTCCTCGCTCATCTCTCCCGTGCAGGGTGCCGCGCACTGCTTCATCTGCATGTAAATACAGGGGCGCACCTTGCCGATATCCCGCGGAAAGCGGTGCTTACATGCCGGAAGCCCAAAAATACGCTGAGCCGTTTCAAGAATGGCATAGGCAGTCTTTACCCCCGAATAGGGTCCGAAATACTTGGCACCGTCCTTCTTACGGCTACGGGTCACCTTGACGGTAGCCCACTGCCCGGGCTCCTTTGCAATGGCAATGTAGGGGTAGGATTTTCCGTCCTTCAAACGGATATTATAGCGGGGCTCGTGCAACTTGATCAGCTTATTTTCAAGAGCAAGGGCTTCGATCTCGCTGTTGGTCAACACATACTCAAAGGAGCGCACCGAAGCCACCATGCGTCTGGTTTTTTCATTATGCCCCGTTCCGCTTTGAAAATACTGGCTGACCCGATTACGCAGTGCCTTGGATTTGCCCACGTAGATCACCCGCCCCTGGGCATTTTTCATAATGTAAACGCCCGGACGAAGAGGTAATTCGTTTGCCTTTTGACGCAGCTCCTCTTTATACTCCATATCCCCGAAATGCTCCCTAAAAGACCTATATACTGCAAAAAAGCAGAGACCGCAAGCGATATCTGCTTTTTCATCCTTTGTTTTACTTTTCTAAAAAAGCCGCAAAAAACCCTCTGCATCCAAAATGCAGAAACCGGATTTATTCAGGCATGCCGTTTTCGATCAGATCTACGAGCCCGTCCAGCGCGTCCTCTTCATCCGTTCCGTCTGCAAGCAACGTCACGGTCGTACCGCTGACAATCCCCATGGACAGCACGCCCAGCAAGCTCTTTGCGTTCACTCTGCGTTCATCCTTTTCCACCCAAATGGAGGATTTATAGCTATTTGCCTTCTGGATAAAAAACGTAGCGGGTCTTGCATGAAGACCTACACTGTTGGTTACTGTTACTTCTCTGGTAATCATCGCTCTCTCCTACTGTTTTCCGAATGCTCCCCGTTACAAGAACAGCCGGCTTTGTATTTTTACCTTACCGCAGACACCTCTGCTCAATGAATCAAGCACCAAGCCAAAAATCTCCCGGGGGCGCAGACCGCCTTTGAAAACTCTAAAGGTATAGGTGAATTATAGCAGACTTTTATAAAAAAATCAAGTAGATTTTTCAATTTTTTTAACATTTACGCCGGTAATCTCCAAAGTCATGCCTTTGCCCTGTACCGAAACCACCAAAACATCACCCGGAGCAATGGCACCGTACCCGTAAAGCAGGTTTTCGTTCTGGGTGCTCTTCCCCGAAGACAGCAAAATCCCCGTCATGTCGCAAAGACGCTCGTTGACGTCCGATCCCTCGTTTCCAACCAGAATATCCGTTTGATGAAGGGTGCCGATATAGCCCACCACCGTGTCACCCACGGTGCAGGCAAGACCCGTTTCACTGGCGTTCTGCGCTTCCATGAGTGCTCCTGCCGCATTTTTTTCGTAGGAACGAACCACGAACGATACTTCAAACGACTCCGCCTTGTTTTTCTGATCCATGAGGTACACCGCCGCATTTTGCCCGATCATTCCGATCACGACCAGAATCACTCCGATAATGAGAAAAGCATCCAGCGTGGATAGTCCCTTTTTCTTTTCTTCATTCATACTCGACCGCCTCCTTCAAATCATTGATGACCGCTTCATAGCACAGCAGTCCTTCGCTTCGAAGATCCATCGTTTGTCCGATATAAAGACGCGTCTGCTCCAGCATACGCTCGCTCCCCCTTTGGGTCGCTTTGACACGCAGTGCCACGCTCTCATCGCCCGAGCGGTAATCCCGCGCAAGGTATCCTAAAAGCGTATCGTCCTGCGCGCGGTAAACAGCCGTCCCTTCATCCAAAAAAACATCCATTGCAGCCGTTCGCTCCACGTCTACAGCCTTCAATTGCAAGGTGATCACCACATCCTGTTCTGCGGACGAAAAGGAGATCAGCAGCCCGCCAAACACCGCCAGCAGGCTTACCAAAAGAGCAGTCAACAGCAGAACGTCTACGAAATTAAATCTGATCTTATTCTTTCTTTTTTCTCTAAAAGACATTGCCGCGCTCATGACTGCTCCTCCTTTATACTCAAAGCCGCTTCCTCTTGTGCAGGAGCGTCACTCAAAGCTCCTTGCTGTGCGCTCTTATCTGACGAATCTTGTCTTTTATTCTTTTTTGACTTTTTCTTTTTTTCAGTGCGTATCACGGGAACAAAGAGATAGTCTCTGTCAAGGTCTGAAAGACGCAACTGATCCTTGCTGTCATCACAAAGCACCTTACCGCAGCAAAGCACCGTTCCCATCATCAAAAACAGCAAAAACAGCAATTTTTCATCTGCAAAGAGATCGGTAAGGAGTCCAGCGCTCAGCAAGCACACCAAGCCCGCCGATACCCCCAGTGTCAGTTGCAGTGTTTGCGGACTTAAACGGCTGTTTTTGTAGGAGGCGTACATTCCGTAAGAAAGCACGCCGATGATGGCAAAGAGCAGGATCACCAGTCCCACAGCTCCCTGCTCGGTGAGCAAATGACTATAAAAATTCTCTCCCTGCAGGGCGCTTTCACTGCCCAGTCCCATAAACAAGCGCTGTGCGCTTTGCAAAAACTGATCTTTTAGCACCGTACCGCTTACCGAGAAGCCCGCACTATACGACTGCACTGCCGAAACGATCCACTGGGGCAACACGAAAAAGTACACCGCCGCGCCCGCGCCTGCACAGACAAAAAGCGGGAAAATAGAACTATTCCTCTTAAGAACCGCCAGAAGCAAGAGGGACAGCACCAAAATGATCCACGCGCAGGGGCTCTTGGAGATCACGACCGCACCGATAAGCAACAATAGTGCAGGCAATACGTTCACACGCCTTTTTGACCCGCCGTCTTCTGAAAAATTCCGCACGATCAACAAGGGCGTTACTGCCGCCAGATAAACCCCAAAGCTTTCAAAGGAGGAGAAGCCTGTCAGCTCCAACGAGGAGATAAAGGGAAACGCCTGCGCATAACGCTGGGGGATAAAGCCCGCAACGTACACGATGATTCCCCACAGCGCCGTGGGAATCGCGCCAACTGCAAGTGCAGAGGAAACGCGCCAAAGCCACTCTGTTCTATAAAAGAGCAACGCCGACAGGAAAAACGCCAGCATTAAGTTCAAGAGCTTCGCCGCTTCTTTAAAGCCGGTTCCCTCCAAATTCACCACGCCGCCAAAAAACACAAGCAACGCCGCCGCCAGCATACAACAAGTGTAAAAGCCCGCCTTTAGATTTCTCTTACTGCGCAACAGCTTCACGATGAAAAACAGTGCACTGCAGGCAAGCATGGCAAGCATCGTTTTCTGCGAAACGAAGGGAAACAGCAAACAGGTAAGCAGCACCGATGCCTCCGGGCTGATATAGGCAAGGCGGATGACCAATGCCCAAAAGACTGCCATAACCAGTTGATATATCGAGAATACCAGCGTAAACGGCGAAAGAACCGTTCCACACAAAAATGCCGCAAATACCCCGCTTGTATGGGTACGCTCCCTTTCAAAGGATTCCTTGCGCAATCCCAACAGATCAAACAACAAAAAAGAAAGGATCTTACTTTGCAAAATCCCCTTCGCCAAGGTCAGCTCCTTGGGCGTTGCCAAAAGGATCAGCGAGAGCAGCAGTGCAATACCGCCCGCCGTAAACGCCTGCAGATTCATCCACTCTCCTGTGCTGAAATACCCCTGCAGGCAGGTCAGTGCCACAGAATATACCGAAAAGGTCAGCAGAAACGTACCGTATGCCCGCACCGAAGCATAGAGCATGGATTGCCCCAGGCGGTCTATCAGATGCAAAAAGACGCTCTGCTCCATTTCCCTTGAAAAAGCTGTGCCTGCAGGTCGGATAAATTTATTCTTTATAGCCGTTTTTTTGTCGATATATCCCAAAAAACGTTTAAGCGTGCGCAGGAAAAAGCTTTCTTTGCCCCGCTCCTCCAGCGCCCCCAAAAAGAGCATCAAGCGAATCAGAGGGCTGTTTTTAAAGAGCTTTCGTATAGATCCGTTCCATCTGTTTAAGAAGCCTCCGCTTCCCGTTTTCTTTTTGCTCACGCCGATTCCTCCTTCCTGTTTTTTTTAATACTCTGACTGTCAGTATATGTTTTTAAAGCAGATCCGGTCTCTTGCGCTTCGTTTCCTCCAGCGCCGCCAGATATCTCCACTTTTCAATTTCCTTGTGATTACCCGAAAGCAGTACCTCGGGTACCTTTTTGCCGCGGAACACCTCGGGTCTGGTATACTGGGGGTATTCCAGCATCCCCGCCTCGATGATCTCCTCGGTATAACAGCTCTCGTCTGCCAGCACCCCGTCAATGAGCCGTCCCACGCAGTCGATGACAACACACGCGCCCAGCTCTCCGCCGGTGAGCACATAGTCTCCCACCGAAAGCTCCTCGGCGCCGATCTCGTCAATGGCACGGCTGTCAATGCCCTCGTAGTGCCCGCACAGCAGGATCAAACGGTCATACTCTGCCAGCTCTCTTGCCTTTTTCTGCGTTAAAACCGCTCCCTTGGGAGAAAGATAGATGGTTTTGGTGCGTTCCTTGGGCGCCATGGCATACACTGCGTCAAAACAGTCACACACAGGAACTGCCGACATCAGCATGCCCATACCGCCTCCGTAGGGCGTATCATCCACTCTGCGGTGCTTGTCCTTGCTGTACGCTCTGATATCATGGGCTTGCACCTCTAAAATGCCCGCCTTTTGTGCTCTTCCGATAATGCTTTGTCCGCAATAATCCTCGATCATTTTGGGAAAAAGCGTCAGTACGTCAAATCTCATCAAACAAGCCCTTCACGGGGCGCACCCCGATCCCCTTTTCAAGATCAATATCAATGATGAATTCGGGAACTGCGGGAAGATATACGATCTTGCCCTCCTCGTTCTTCACCAAATAAAGCTGGGACGCGGCGTTGTCTGTCACATCCGACAAGACGCCGTATTTCCTGCCGTCATCTATATCGTACACCTCAAGCCCGATAAGGTCAGCGATAAAGAAGGAGCCTTCCTCCAAGGGAAGATCCTCTCTTGCGGCATAAAACACCCTGTTTTTCAGCGGTGCCCCTGCCTCGGGGCTCTCATAGCCCTGTAAATGCATCAGCGCCAGATCCCGATAGGGCACACAACGCACCACTTGAAGAGGGGTATATCCATCTTTTCCTTTAAGATACACCGTTTTCAGTGCCCGCAGCACCGAAAGATCATCGCACCAGCACTCTGCCTTGATATCACCCTTCACCCCGTGGGTGGAGGTAAACCGTCCTGCTTCAAGATATGCGTTCTTCATGGGTCTTCCTTTCCAGTTGCGCCGAGCGCAGTTCATTTCGCCATATTTTTTATAGTATAACACATTTTCGGGAACATTTCAACATTTTTCTTTTTATTTACTGCCTATGGTAAAAAAATTACCAATTCTTTCTTCTGCGTTTTCTAAAAAGGGCATTTGCTCAAACATCATTGACAGATAACAGGTTTTATGATAAAATATTTACAACATCACCGTATGATCGGAGGCTCATTATGAAAAAACTAACCGCGACCCTTTTAATTCTACTGCTTGCCCTCTTGCTCTTGGCAGGGTGTCAAAGCAAAAAGACCACAAGCGAACCATCCGTCTCCGACACCCCAGAGGAAAGTTCTGTTTCAGACATTGCTCCATCGCCCTCGGTGCCCTCGGTATCTGAGCCCTCAAAGGAGAAGGTTTCTCTCTCTCCCCTGCCCGAAAACGTGGATATTTCCGCAAAAAAAGAGGGTACCTCTGTCACGATACGCCTTTCCCTGCCCGATGCTGCAGAAAAAGAGGTTTCTTTGGTGATCCTTACCGACCTTTCTTACCGCTATAGCTGGGCAGAGAACCCCGAAGAAGGACTTTGCGATGTGGCACAGCTTGCTCTTGACGACAAAGGACAGGGCGAAGCTTCCATGTACATCAAGAACGCGACCGACACCTTCTATCTGGTGGTCACCACTGCTGACGGTACATCCTACACTCTGACGATCTGATAAGGAGCTACGACATGAAAAAACATCTTCAACATCTTTTGCGCCTGATTTCCTTGGCGCTGGTTCTTTTGACCGTTCTTCCCCTTGTTCCCCTGTCCCTGCCCGCTTCGGCAGAAGAGGTGGAATCGAGAAAAACGCCCATTATGGGTTGGGCTTCCTGGAATGCTTACCGTACCGATATCAGCGAAGAGATCATTCTTTCCCAAGCTGAAAAGCTGGTAGAGCTGGGATTAAAGGACCTGGGCTACGTCTTTGTCAACGTGGACGACGGCTGGCAAAACGGCAGAGGCGAGGATGGCTACGTTGCCACCAACGAAAAACGCTTCCCCTCGGGCATGAAGTCCCTTGCTGAAAAAATTCACGCAATGGGTCTGAAAGCCGGCATTTACACCGACGCAGGCGACTCCACCTGCGGCTGGGAATCGGATAACGAAAAGAATAATGATGACGTAGGTCTTTACGGTCACGACGAGCAGGACCTGCGCAGATACTTTATTGACTGGGAATACGACTTTATCAAGGTGGACTGGTGCGGCGGCAGACGTCTGGGACTTGACAAAAAGGATCGCTACACCACCATCGGTAAAGTGGTGGCAGATATTGAAAAAGAGATCGGTAAGGACAAGATCTACAATGTCTGCTGCTGGTCCTTCCCCGGTGAATGGGTCACCGAGGTTGCCGACTCTTGGAGAACGGGCGGCGATATCTTTAACAATTTCGGCGCAGTTATGGAGCAGCTTGACAACATCAAGTCCCTTGCCAAATATAACACCCCCGGACACGTAAATGACCTTGATATGATGCAGGTGGGCAACGGTATGACCTACGAGGAGGACAAATCCCACTTTGCAATGTGGTGCATGATGTCCACCCCTCTGATGCTGGGCATGGACTTAAACAGCATCTCTGAAGAAACCCTTTCCATCATCTCCAACGCCGAGCTCATCGCATTAAACCAAGACCCCGCCTGCATCCAAGCAACCGTTGCAAAAAAATACGGCTCCGTGGAAGCTTGGACCAAGGACTTGGGCTCTAAAAACTCCGGTAAAAAGGCGATCGCCCTGTTGAACCGCGACACCAAGGAACAGACCGTGACCATCTCCTTTAAGGAGCTGGGGCTTGACGGTGTGAGCGTGGTACGTGACCTGTGGGCACACAGCGATCTTGCCACCGACGATCACTTCACCGTAACCATTCCCGCTCACGGCACCGTGGTTTTAACGGCAGAAGGCACCCCTATTGCAACCGAGGCAGATAAGGATATTCTGGTGGACGACGGCTCGGTGGTGAGCGCCGAGATGTCCGTGAAGGCAAAGCCCTCCGCCATCAACCTTTCCACCCTTGGTACATACGACTGGGTACACTACGGAAACGAAACCACCCGTATGGCAGACGGCGCCCAGGAGATCTCCGTGGATTATGACGGCTCGTATCTGACCTACGGCAATGCCGCGGCAAAATACACCTGGTCCAACGCCGAAGGCGCCAAACGCTCCGGCACCTCCACCTACGGTGCAGGCGTAAAGGGATCGGGAACATCCATTACCCTTTCAACCCCCTGTGATCAAAACGAACGCACGCTGATCGCCACGGTAGGCAGCTTCTCTGCTGAAATGACCGTAGAGCTGATCGTGGGCGGCAAGGTGATCGAAAGCAAGGTCATTCCCGGCGGATCTGACAAAAAAGTTGACAAGCTGGTAACCGTGACCTACAAGAGCGACATTCCCACCACAGCATATCTGCGCTGGACCGTTTCCAAATCCCTTGGCTACAGCGACAGCGTGAATGTGGAGGGTGTGGCGCTGAACATCAACATCACCCAAAGCACGCTGGGTGCACCGATTGTCACCAAGACCGAAAAGGGCTATAATGCTTCGGTGAATCTGACCGTTACCGAGGAAAACGCCAAGCTCTACCTTGTTACAAAGAATGAAAAGGGCGAGCCCACTGCCGTTACCTCCAAGGCTGTCAGTGCAGGAGAAAAGCTGATCAAGACCGAAGTACCCTTGACTCTGCCCAACGACTTTAAGGGGACCCTGTACGCCTATTTGTGGGATACGCAAAACCGTCCTCTGACGGCATCCCAAAAGACCGCACTGGATACCACCTCCATTTCGGGCTATAATGTAGGTCCCATGACCGCCAAAAAGCTGATCGCAGACGGCGCGGTTCTGCTGGACGTTCGTTCCCCCGAGGAATTCGCGAAGGGGCACTTAGACGGTGCGGTAAACCTGGATTACTCCAAGGTGGCACTGGAAGCGGAAAAGACCTTTACAGATAAAAACAAGCCCATCGTGGTCTACTGCTCGGCGGCAAAGCGCTCGGCACAGGCTGTGGACGCGCTGGTAAAGCTAGGTTACACTAAAGTCTATAACTTGGGTAGCATGGACAACTATGACACCGAGGCGCTGATCACCTTCTCCACCGACACCTGCAAGGTGATCACCACAGGAGAAAAGGTGGGTGTCAACTTCACGGCGTCCCCCTACGATAATCCCACCGTTTACGTTTCGGCAGGCAAGAACTCCACCTTGAAAGATGCCGTTCCCCTTTCCGAATTTAAGGTGCCCGAGGTCAAGGACTACTATCTGACCTTGAAGGCATACTTGGTGCAGGACGGCGTTTGCCACGCCACTGTGGAAAAGCAGTTCATTTATTGGTCGGAAGAAACAGTTGACGCCTTTGCCACCGACCTTGCTTGGACTGAGGCGACCATCGGCTGGGGCAGCATTAGAAAGAACAAGTCTGTTGGCGGAAACACTCTGAAATTGGCAGGCAAGAACTTCAGCCACGGCATCGGTACCCATGCCAACTCCACCATCACCATGAACGTTCCCGAAGGGGCAAAGAAGTTCCTTGCCGTTGCAGGATGCGACCTGGAGATGAGCGGAAGCAATACCATGATGTTCTTCGTGTACATTGACGGCGTGGAAGCAGATCATTCTTCCCTTATTAAGATCGGTCAGCACTATGTCTTTGACGTGGATATTCCCGAGGGCGCAGAAGAGATCACCCTTTACGCTTACGAGGGAACCTACGGCGGCAACACCAACGACCACGCAGACTGGACGGTTGCAGGATTTATCAACGATCCTACCGCTAACTGATCCTTTCATCAACAAACAAAGAGATCGTCTCAAGCATACGCTTGAGGCGATCTCAATCTGTCCAAAAACCATTTGGGGCTTTGCCCCAACCCCCACCAAGGGCAGCGCCCTTGGAACCCGCCACCCCTTTTTGTAAAAAGGGGTGGATCCCAAAAACTTTAAATGCGGCATTTTGCCACAAAGCAAAAACGTCGGGGTGCGTCAAAT
>JAFTMP010000033.1 GCA_017452335.1 Clostridia bacterium | reverse complement strand
TGATCTCCATTCCTTCCTTTTTGCGCTATTGGTACCGGCGCATCAGACAAAAGATCAACAAGAACGTAAAGCTCCCCCCTTCTGATGCCATTTGGTTTGAGGGGCAGGCAACAAGATGGGGCACTTTGTTTGTGCAAGGTCTTGATGAACAATAAGAATACGCGGGGTTGTCTTGAATTTGCAGTTTGAGACAGCCCCGCTTTTTTATAAAACAAGTCTTGTCTATTCCGTTTACCAATTGTTTTCAAAAAAGAAAAGAAATATTATTATATTTAAAGTATAATAAAAAGGATAAGAACTGAGCGTGTCGATAAATCCCTTTTCAAAAGAAAACCGGGTTTAAAAACACCCTTTCTTTCAAAGTTTTTGAAGGTTTTTAGGGGACCTTGGTCCACCTAAATGGGGTTTGGGGCAAAGCCCCAAGCATTTTTTGACAGACCGAACCAAAGGAGCAGTTATGAGCGTACGTAAAGGGTATAATAACACCCATTTAAAATACAGAAACAGAGGGATCGTGCTGCAGCTCATTGCAAACGATTCTCTTTCCCGCATTGACATCACCAAGCGCATGGGCTTAACGCGCATGGCGATCACCAATATCGTCAGCGAGCTGATCGAGGAAGGGTACATCAAGGAGGGCGAGACAGAAGAAAACGCCCAGGTCGGGCGCAACCCGATCCTGCTTGACATTGCCCCCCACGCCCCCCTTGCCGCGGGAGTTTATATTGCCCGCCAAAGCCTTTCGGTGATCCTCACTGACATCAAGCTGGGGGCGCTGTATATTGACGAGATCCCCTTAAAAGAAGAGAGCAAAGAGAGTCTTGGGGAGAAGATCTGTCTGTTGCTTGATCGTCTTTTTGCCTATAAGGAGGAAAGACTGCCCCGCAGACGGGTTTTGGGCATCGGCGTTTCCTCTATCGGACCCATTGACCCTGTGCAGGGAAGGCTCTTAAACCCCAGAGACTTCTTCTCCATTTCCAACTATCCCCTAAAGGAGATGCTTGAAAAGCGCTATCCCTATCCCGTGTATGTGGAAAATGACATGAACGCCTCCGCTTTGGCAGAGCATTTGAAGGGGCAGGGCAGAAATTGCGACCATTTTTTGTATCTGGGTATTACCAACGGCATTGGCGCGGGCATCATTGTGGATCGTCAGCTCTACCGTCCCGACAGCATTTCGGTAGGGGAGCTGGGGCATGTGTGCATCAATTTTAACGGTCCTCTTTGTACCTGCGGAAACAGAGGGTGTTTGGAAGCCTATGCCTCTATGCCGTTAATTTTAGAGCGCTTGAAGGAAGCCTCCGGGCGGGCGCAGATCGAGCTGACCGATTTTGAGGAGCTTTCCGAGATCCCTGCCTGCCATGAGGTCTTTTGCGATATCGTGAGAAAGATCGCCGCGGCACTGGTGAACGCGGTGAACCTGCTGGACCCCGATTGCATCGTCATCGGGCACGAGGGCGTGTTCTTACCTGCCCGCTACTTAGAGGACCTGCAGAGCAGAGTGGAACGGCGGATCTTGTCCTCGGGCTACAAGTCGGTGCCGGTGTATCCCTCCTCCTTCTCTCTGGGCGCGCCCCTTTACGGAAGCGCCGCCATGATCATCAGCCGCCTTTTCTCGGGAGAATTATTTTAACTGTATATCTGCGCTCTGCCTGCGTATGCAAGCGGAGCGCTTGTTTTTTTGGAAGAAAAAGGAGAATTTTGTGCGTTTTTTTCAAAATATTGGGGTGAAAAAGCATAAAATTCACAAAAAAGTCAAATTTGTATATTGACTTTACAATTAAAATCTGCTACAATGGAGCCGTATTAGTAAAGTCAGTTTACCAATGCTTGCTTTGAGGAGGGTCTATGAAAAAAATTCTGTGTATCGGCAGTGTCACGGCAGACGTTTTGACCAGCCCCGTGAACGGGATGCCCAAGTCAGGCACCCTGCAGGGGGTGGATTCGGTGGAGGTGCACCCCGGCGGCTGTGCGGTCAACGCGGCGCTGGACCTGCAAAAGTTGGGCGGGGACGCGGCGCTTTCCTGTCTTGTGGGCGAGGATTCCTTTGGGGAGATGTTAAAAAGCCGTTTTCAAAAAGCGGGCTTGTCACTTGACGGGGTGGTGCAGACCCCCCTTGCGGGAACCACCGTTTCGGTGGTGCTCATTCAATCCTCGGGCGAGCGCTCCTTCCTCTATTATCCCGGTGCTTGCGCACTTTTTGAAAAAAAGCATATTGAAAAAAAGCTTGTAGACGAGGCAGACATCGTGTTTGTGGCAGGGGTGATGCTTCTTCCCTCCTTTGAAGGGCAGGGACTTGCCGGCTTCATGAAGGAAATGAAGGAGGCGGGCAAAATGACCGTGATGGACACCGCCTGGGATAAGGACGGCGTTTGGCTTCCAAAGCTTGTGGATGCCCTGCCCTATACCGATCTGTTTATGCCCAGCCTTGAGGAGGCGGCGGCGCTGTCGGGGCAGAGGGATCCTGAGAAAATGGCAGATTTCTTTTTTGATCTGGGGTGCGGCTCTGTGGTCATCAAGCTGGGCAAAAAGGGCGCGCTGATCTGCGAACAGCGAGACAAGCGTTTTTACCTGCCCGCACTTACCCATATTGCCGCCGTGGACACCACGGGGGCAGGGGATTCCTTCTGCGCAGGATTCCTTTTCGGCATTTCCAAGGGCTGGGATTTTGATGCCTGCGGACGCTTTGCCAACGCCGTGGCGGCGTGCTGTGTTTCTGCCACAGGCGCTTCTACGGGTATTCGTACTTATGAAGAGACATTAAAGCTACTGGGAGAACATCATGACGAAAAAGGAGTATAACGAAGCGGCGGCAAAAGCGCTGACCTATTTTGAAAAAGCCGCCATTGTGTTAAATGAAGAAGAAAAACGCACCGTGGAGGTGGCGGATTTCGGGCTGGGCAGACTCCTTGAAACGGGACTGCAGTTGGTGACGTATGTAAATAACGACCGTTACTGCGCCAAGGAAATGGTGCTCTTCCCCCACCAGACCTGCCCCGAGCATCTGCATCCCCAAAGAGCGGACGGCGCGCCCGGTAAAAGGGAGACCTTCCGTTGCCGTTACGGCAGGGTGTATCTCTATGTGGAAGGGGCGCAAAATTGCGACGCTTCAAGAGCGCCCGCAGGGGTGTATACCGTTTTTCATGAGATCGTGCTCACGCCCGGTGAGCAGTATACCATTGAGGCAGGTACCAAGCACTGGTTTACCGCAGGAGAGGATGGGGCTGTGATCTCGGAATTCAGCTCCAACAGCCAAGACGAAAGCGATATTTTTTCCGATCCCGCCATCGTGCGGATCCCCGAGATCGAATAAAGGAGGATTTAGAGGATGCTTGTAAATTTAAATGACGTGCTGTTACCCGCACAGAAGGGCGGCTACGGCGTAGGACTGTTCAATACCATCAATGCCGAGCTTGCCGCAGGCGTTTTTGCGGCGGCGGAGGCGATGCGCTCTCCCGTGATCGTGGGTACTGCCGAGGTGCTTTTGCCCTTTGGAGGTCTTGAAGAGCTTTCCTATCTGCTCTTACCCATGGCAAAGCGGGCAAGCGTTCCTGTGGTGCTTCATTTTGACCACGGCACCACCCTTGAAGCCACGGTGAAAGCCATTGAGCTGGGCTTTTCCTCGGTGATGTTCGACCGCTCGGACAGACCCTTTGAAGAGAACATGAAGGAAGTCAAGGAGCTGACCGACTATGCCCACAAAAAGGGCGTGACGGTGGAGGCAGAGCTTGGTCACGTGGGCACGGGAGAGGATTACGGCTTTATGACCGACCCCGACACCGCCTATGAGTTCGTTGAAAAAACGAAGGTGGACGCCCTTGCCGTTTCCATCGGCACGGTGCACGGCCCCTATTTAAAAAAGCCCTGTCTTGATGTAGAGCTTCTTTCAAAGATCAGAGCGCAGGTGGACGTCCCCCTGGTGCTGCACGGCGGCTCGGGACTTTCCGATGAGCAGTTTCGTGAGTGCATCAAGAGAGGCATTTGCAAGGTGAACATCTTCACCGACATCAACAAGGCGGCGGCAAAGGCGGCAGGCACCCTCTATAGGGAGGGTTGCGGCATGACCGATCTCATTCCCGCCATGGTGGCAGGGGTGAAGGAAGCCACCGAAGAAAAAATGAAGATCTTTGGGTCTGTGGGCAGATGTTAAAAAACAACCGACCTGCCCCCAAAAGTATAAGAATGAAATTTTTGCGCAAAAGCGCAGTATATAAAAACAAATTCAGGAGGAAAAAACATGAAAAGAACCCTTAAAAGAGTGCTTTGCTCAGCATTGGCGGTGACAATGGTTGCCACCACGGCTGTGCAAAGCATCGGCTCTCTGCTTTCTTTTGCAGAAGACACGATTCCCGATAAGGTACTCTTTGAAACATCCTTTGAAGAAAACGACAGCAACGGATTATTGTCATCCACCCTCGATGGCTCCCACCTTTCGGGTGTGATCAACACCGCTTCGCCTACAGGCGGCGGAAAGGGTCTTACCGTTCTTTACGAGACCATCGACGGCTCGGAGGATTATCTGGGAAGCGAATGTAAATACAATTTGTTTGACGGCAAGACCGGCACCAAGTTCCTTACAAGCGATTCCAAGGCGTACGTGACCTTTGCACTGGAAAAAGAGGCAGTGGTGCGTTCCTATTCCATTGCCTCTGCCAACGACGAAGCCGCCCGCGACCCCAAGAACTGGACGCTTTACGGTTCTGCAGACGGCAAGGAGTGGACGGTGCTGGACAGCCGCGAAGGAATCTCCTTTGGCAGCCGTCAGCAGACCAAGTGCTTTGGCTTTGAAAACACCAAGTCCTTCAAGTGGTATAAATTTGAAGTGACCGCCAACAGCGGCGCAAGCTTAACGCAGTTTTCAAATTTGGACCTCTTTACCGAAGAATACGACGACGGCGGAGAGGGTTTTGTGGATACCAGCATCGCTGTTGGTCAGGTGGAAAGCTTTGAGGGCTCTGCAAACTATAGTGATGCACAGCAGACCTTAAAGGAGATCTTTGATGGCTCCACCGGCACCAAGTGGATCGCCGCAGGCGGCGAAAATGCCGACGTTTGGGTATCTGTGAAGCTGAAAGAGGCTTTTGCGGTCAATGCGTATGAGATCAGCGTGTGCAAGGACCACCACAAGAGAGACCCCAAGAGCTGGAAGTTTTACGGCTCTATGGATGGCGAAGAGTGGGTGCTCCTGGATACACAGGAAAACCAGAGCTTTGCAAAGTTTTTCCAAACCAACCGCTATGAGATCGACAACACCACTGCATATCTCTACTACAAGCTTGCAGAGATCAGTCACGTTTCTATTGATAACGTGGGCTTGAATATCACCCACATGTCTGAATTCAGAGTGCTCAACGTCCCCGAAAGCGAAGAGGACGGCGAGACTGCGGCACCTGTGATCTCGGTGAATACCACCACCATCAAGGGCTCCACCGTTTCCAATAGTTACGAGGGACTTGAAAACCTGTTTGACGGTGAGCTGTCCACCAAGCTGTGCTCCACCTACTCCGGATCTCTGTGGGTGGCAGTGCAGTTGAATACCCCTGCGGTTGTAAATACCTACAAGATGGGCTCCGGCGGCGATGCACCTGCCCGTGACCCCAAGAACTGGAATGTATACGGCTCGGTTGACGGCGAGAGATGGGTTCTGCTGGATGCCAGAACCGATGCCGATCTGCCCGACAGAAGCACTTATTATTCCTTCGACTTTGAAAATACCACCGCATATAGCTGGTATAAGCTGGAGCTGACAGCAAACAACGGCACCGATGATTGGGGCTACGACCTCTTCCAGCTTTCCGAGTGGGAGATGGGATATAAAGCGCCCGATGAAGCGCCGGTGATCGAGCCTGTGAAGCAGACGGTGGATACCTCTTCTGTGAAGGGCTCTACAACCCTTGATGGCGGACAGGGAATCCTGCAGATCTTTGACGGCTCTCTTGACACCAAGGTTTGCCAGGTGAATACCCCCACCCTGTGGGTCAGCGTAAAGCTGAGCGCTCCTGCGGCAGTGAATACCTACAAGATCGGTTCTGCCAATGACCATGACGTGCGCGATCCCAAGGATTGGACGGTCTACGGCTCAAACGACGGGGAAGCTTGGGTGGCGCTTGATCAGCGCACCGATGCGGATCTGCCCGAAAGAAACACGCTGTATACCTTTACCTTTAAAAATAATACCGAATATCTGTACTATAAGTTAGACATTACCGCCAACAACGGTTCGGATGCATGGGGCAACCAGATCAATCAGTTCTCCGAATGGCAGCTTTTTGTTGACGAGAGCCTGGTATTTGAAGAAGAGAGCACCGAGCCTGTAAAGGCTGAGGTGGACACCTCCACCGTGACCGGCTCTGCGGATCTGGGCGGCGGTGAATCTAAGGCAAACCTCTTTGACGGTAAGACCTCCACCAAGATGGTTTGCTCCGGCTCCACCTTCACCGTTTCCTTTGCACTGACCTCGGCGCAGGTGGTAAAGGGCTATTCCATCACCTCCGCCAACGACCATTTGAACCGTTCCCCCAAGAAGTGGAACTTCTACGGTTCTCTTGACGGCAAGGAATGGACGAAGATCGACAGCCAAAGCTCGGTGGAATTTGCCGATTACTTTGAAGAGCAGATCTTCGGTATTGCCAACAACACCGCATATCTTTACTACAAGCTGGAAGTTACCGAAAACGGCGGCAATGCGTATACGCAGTTTTCGGAGCTGACTTTGTATACCGCACTTGATGAGAGCCTCATTCCCGAGGAAATTCCCGGTATGGTTACCGAGCAGGGCTTCGGTCCCATTGCCACCGAGTGCAATTCCCCCGGTGCATGGAGCGGCTTTAAGTGCCTTGCCGTATACGGCGAGCAGACCGCTACCGACAAGACCTATGCAAAAAACGTGATCTTCAAGGATCTGTCCATCCCCGTAACTGCCAATACGCGTCTTAGTTATGTGATCTTCCCGGGTCTTTTCAACATCCATTCCTACGACTATGAATACACCTCCTGCCGCGTGGTCATCGACCTGAAATTCACCGACGGCACCTACCTTTCTGACCTGGGTGCAAAGGATCAGTACGGATCTCTCATGACCCCTGCAGGACAGGTTGAGGGCGAGTGCCTGTATACCGCGCAGTGGAACTATGTGGAGAGCGTGATCGGTGATGTTGCCGCAGGCAAGATTATCGAAAAGATCTGTGTCTATTTTGATATGGAGGATGCAGTAGACGCTTCCCGCTTCATCACCTTCTTCGACGATCTGAAGATCGAGGACAAGGCTGAGGTGGTCAATGACCATCTTTCCGACTATATCAACATCCTGCGGGGTACCAACAACGATATCGCCTTCTCCCGCGGTATGTGTACCCCCGGCGTGACCCTGCCCGGCGGCTTCAACTTCTTCACCCCCGTGAACAATGCCGACTCCGCAACTCTGCCTTATACTTATCAGCAGACTCGTTCGGGCAATCCTCTTGACTCCATTTCCATCATCCACGCCCCCAACTTCTGGATCGGAAGCTACGGGTCCTTGCAGTTCATGGCGAACACCTCCGTGGATACCTCCGCAGGTACTGACGGCATCGTTTCCACTCAAATTTCTTCTCAAAACAGAGAAGCGGCATACAGCCACAAGAACGAAAAGGCAACCGCCCACCTTTACAGCGTCCTGCTTGAGGAAGGGTCTGCCGCATCGGGTGTTCTCATTGAGGTAACGCCCACCCTGCACGGTGCTTACGTGCGCTTTACCTTCCCCGAGGAAAGTGACAACGTGAACGTGATCTTCGATAGCCTCTGGGGCTCGGGCACCCTTTCCTTCCTTGAGGACGGCAAGACCTTCAAGGCAATGACCACCCACGGCTCGCCCAAAATGTATGTGTACGGTCAGTTTGACAATGCATGGGCAGACGCTTCTACGGTAACAGGCTCCAAGGGCATCGTGTCCTTCGAAAAGGGCACCACCGTGGTGAGCATGAAGCTGGCGACCTCCTTTATCAGCTACGATCAAGCGGCGCACAACCTGGCACTTGAAATCAGCGAAAGCGATACCTTTGACACCATCCTTGCTGCGGCGCAGAAGGAGTGGGATGATCTCTGCGGCAAGTTTGAGATCGAGGGTGCAAGCTACCACGAGCTGGTATCCTTCTACTCCTCCCTTTACAGAATGTACGCCTTCCCCAGCCTCTTCTCCGAAAACGAGGGCAGCAACGAAGAACCCAAGTGGGTCTACGGCTCGCCCTACAAGAACGGCAAGAAGACCGAAGGCATCCTGTATACCAACAACGGCTTCTGGGATACCTACCGTACTGCATGGCCGGGCTACACCCTCTTCACTGCGGACAGAGCAGGGCAGTATTTGGATGGTATTGCACAGCACTATACCGAAACGGGATGGATCCCCCGTTGGATGGGTCCCGGAGCAGTCAACTGTATGGTCGGCACCTCCAGTGATGTGATCTTTGCCGATGCTTACATCAAGGGTGTTGAGTTTGACTGTGAGGCGGCATGGGAATCTATGCTGAGAAATGCTTCTGCCTATTCCTCCAACATGACGGCAGGCGGCAGAAAGGAAAACAACACCGCACCTTACAAGGGCTACATTGCCAACGACAACCCCGTAACAGGCGCCTTCGTGCAGGAAGCTTTCTCCAGCTCCATTGAGGGCTTCATCAACGACTACGGCATTTACAAAATGGCAGAAACCATGGGACTTGAGGACGAGGCAGAATACTACCTCAACCGTTGCAAGAACTATGCATTGCTCTTCAATGAAAAGGCAGGCTTCTTCATGGGCAAGTCCAGCGCGGGCGTTTGGTCTTCCACCAATTTTGACCCTGCACAGTGGAACGGCGACAAATACGACTTCACCGAGTCGGTGGGTTGGGTCAATGCCTTCCCCGCAGTGTTTGACGGACAGGGCATGACCAATCTGTACGGCGGCGAAGAGGCACTGACTGCAAAGCTGGATGCGCTCTTTGACGACAGCTATGAGGCAATGAAGGACGTTGTGGAGCTTTCTTCCGTACACCACGAGATCAGTGAGTTCAAGGAAGTGAAGATGGGTCAGTACATGCACAACAACCAGCCTGCCCACCACGTGATCTACACCTACGCCTTCTCCTCCACGCCCTATAAGGTGCAGGAATACGTCAGAGAGGTTCTTCGCCACGTATATGTGGGCTCCGAGATCGGTCAGGGCTATCCCGGCGACGAGGATAACGGCGAAATGTCGGCTTGGTACGTCTTCAACGCGCTGGGCTTCTACCCCTACAGCGTGGCTTCGGGCGAATACGTGATCGGCTCGCCTCTCTTTGACAAGGTGACGGTACACCTTGATAACGGTAAGGACATCGTGATCATTGCCAATAACAATTCCGACGAGAATGTGTACATTCAGTCCGCCAAGCTCAATGGCGAAAGCTATAACAAGATGTTCCTCACCCATGAGCAGCTCACAAGCGGTTGCACCATCGAGTTTGAAATGGGTTCTGAACCTTCCACTTGGGGAAGTGATGAAGAGAGCGAACCCACATCTCTGACCACCGGCGACACCACAGAAGCAGGCAAGTACGATCTGAGCACCACCGGAACGGTAAGCAGCAGCCTTGAAAGCGTGGCAAATCTTGTGGATAACAACAGCTTGACCACCGCAACCATCGCAGACGGCACAGAGTTTATCTGCAAGGGCAAATTCGATATTTCTTTGATCACCTTGACCTCGGGCGACAAGAGCAAGGCGCCTGCCGCAGTCACTATTGAAGTGTCCAACGACGGCGAAAATTGGGTAACGGTCTATAAGAAAGAGAATTTGACTTGGCTGTTTGACAACTTCATCATGCCCTTCGCCATTCCCGAGGTCTTCCGCGGAAGCTACGGCTATTGCAAGGTGACGGTATACGGCGGCAGTGAGCTTGCCGAGGTGGAATTCTTAGGCGAAAAAGAGCTTTCGGGCATTTTGGATGAAATTCCTTCCACCATGGACTTGGACGGCGACAACCGCGTGACCATTGCCGATGTGACCGCACTCTTGAATTATCTCTCAGACAATCACTACAAGCTTTCTGTAAACGGCAACGCAGACTTGGATAAGGATACGAACGTGACCATTATGGACGTGACGCTGTTCTTAAATTTTCTGGCTGGGACCGGTGAAGAGAACGCCTGAGCACCGATCCCCAATATAGGCAATATCTAAAAAGTCCCCCGAAGGATTTTGCACCTTCGGGGGACTATATATCAACGCATAATGCACCCGCTTCGCCCAAAAACAAGGCAAAGCGGGTGCGTTTTTTTTGCTATTTCCCACCGCAAAGGGCAGTTTGCGGCGTTCAAAGTTTTTGAAGTGCCAAGAAACTTTTTTTAAAAAAGTTTCTTGGCGGTTTCCCAAGGCAGCGCCTTGGGCGAGGGTTGGGGCAATGCCACTAAAAAACAGATTTTTACGGTGCAAGGTGCTTTTCAGCGCACCTCTTGCTCCAAGTCATCAAAAAGAGGGGAAGCGAAAAAATCTCTGATGGAAATTTCCAGTCCGTCGCAGATCTTTTTTATCGTCACTACCGTTGCACTGTTGTTGCGCCCGCCGGTGATGTTGTTTAGGGTAGATTGGGTAATGCCGCAAATAGTGGAGAGCTTATTGACTGTGATCTTACGCTCTGCGCACAACTCCAGTATCCGCAATCTGAC
>JAFTMP010000032.1 GCA_017452335.1 Clostridia bacterium | reverse complement strand
TTGCACGCCGAGGATATTATGACATATCCGAAGCGTACAAGTCTCTGCACTATTTATGATTGAACCGCCGTGTACCGAACGGTATGCACGGTGGTGTGAGAGGACAGCTAATCAATTAATGATTAGCTTCCTACTCGATTCTCTTCTCATACTGCGCTCGGCTCAGCGGCATTGTAAGATTGACAGCTTGACGGTATGGTTGCGTTTTGCGCCGATTCATTCAAGCGTTGCCATAGATTGAAACCGTTCAAGAATTTTCTTAAACTGCGCGGTGTCGCGTAGGGAAGTGAAATTTCCCGTTTCGGTGGCGTTTAGCAAATGGTCATAGATGCTTTTTGCACAATAATGCAGTCCGTAACCGGTGTTTCTAGCGATAACATGTGCCACAAGAATTGGAGATGTGCGGGTGTCTGCTTGCTGTTGGGACATTTTGCGTTCAAGAGGAGCAAACAGACGGTCAAGACAGGGGGATCTGTAGCCAAGAACCGTTCCTTCGGGCAGGGCGCACAGCTTTTCGGCAAGATCAGCGGCGTCCTCAAGGATGGCAAGAGCCTCTTTCTTGTCCGATGTACAAATGCATTCTGCCAAGCTGATGCCGTAAAAAATGCGGCGGGCTGACCAGAGATCGGGTTCGCCGTCACCCGAGATGGGTTTGTTGCAGGGGTGGTTGCACAGGGCGTCCATCACGCCGATCAGCATTTTTGAACGCCAAAGACGGTACTCCGCGTCCTCCAGATCGTCTTTATTGCCCGATTTGATGGAAAACAGTCCACCAATTGCATACAGTAAATTACGCTGTCTGATGTCATAATACCGATCGGGGGCGCTGTCCCTTTTGCCGGCGTATCTCCATTCAAGAAGCTGAAACCTTGAAAGATCCATATCGGAGGTGTATTTATCAATACATTCTTCCAAATGCGCATCGTCGATTGCGTTGATCAAGACTTTTACAGCATTCTCGCGGTAGTGTCTGACATTGCAGCGCTGCAATTTTTCAGTCATTTCCCAAAGCAGTGCCAGATCTTTTGAGAGATCGTGAGTGTTCAGCCATGCGTGGGTCCAACATTTCGACAAGCAAAAGGCGTTCATGATCTCGGGATCTTCGGGATAGGCTTTGTACATTTCTTTTAAAAGCTCGTGTTTTTGCATGTGCCCATCCTCGGTTTTGTCACAAGCGTTCACCCTTGCCCAGTATCGTTTCAGCCGCTCCTCTGCCTGCGCCTTGGAGCAACCAAGCAGCTCGTCTACCGAAACTTCAAAATAGCCTGCGATGATGGGAAGCAGTTCAATGTCGGGATAGGATGTGTGGGTGGTATTCTCCCAACGGCTGACCGCTTGCCCCGAGACGCCAAGCTCCTCGGCAAGCTCACTTTGTGTCAAACCGCGGCTCATTCTGAGTGTCTTTAAATTTTCAGCAAAATTCAGTATCATATCGTTCACCTCGTTTGTTTGTCAACCGGTTGCACCCTAAGTATAACATGAGAACACCGAAATGTAAACATCACGTTTTAAGAGATTTTTTCACGTGTTGCGAGGAAAAGCGGTTTTGTATTACAGTTTATTGTAATTCTGTTTAAAAAAGCGAAGGAGTCCATTTGGACTCCTTCATTTTTTTTGGGCTCGCCTTTTTACTTGCCTGCGGTTGTCGTTACTCTCCGATCGCTTCTAAATATGCCAGCCAATCCGATTTTAATTCCTCGTAGCCTTTTGCGAAGGTTGCTTCCACATCTTGCGTATGGTAGGCTTCAAGTGCCTTTTCGATGCCGTGGGTGTTTGCAAGATATAAAACAAGGGAGGCGGCTTGATGATAGGAAAGCTCCTTGCCGATAGCTGTACATTCTTTATTATTGATGGCTTGATGCGTCTGTCCAAGGGTGGTATATGTCCCTGTGTCCAGCTCGATTTTGGCTATGGTGTTGGTGTACAGCACAAGATCGAAGGTGTCAAGCGAATCAATTTTACCGCCGGCATCAGTATATTCTTCATAAAGCCTTTTATAAAAGATCGCCGTACGGTTTCCTCCATTTGCCTGCTTATCAAAATATCCTTGCTTTGCCATCGTCAGAATTTGAATGTACGAAGCCGCAATCTGGTAATTAAAGCCCAGGCTTTTTCCAAAATAATCGCAAAGTCCTTCGCTAAGCCAAATGTGATCGGCGGTTCGGATGCCCATTGCGTGAACTGCTTCGTGCAGAGCATCGGAATGGTCGTTAATGTACATATTGCCCGAGGGGTATTTTGTTTGGGAGTATCCGCTGCCGTCAAAGGTCACATAGAAATGAAATTCACGGTCAACATCCAGCTTTTCATCAAGACCATGTTCTTTCAGATAGTCGATCAGTTCATAAAGCCCCGTGGTGTTGAAATAAAGAAATCCGTGGTACTGCGAGGGACTGCCTGCGCTGAAATCCTCAAAATAATAGGTCACGTTACCAAAGGACATGATATATTGATAGCGATCGCTTGATGAAAAATTCATTGAAGCAAGGAGCGCTTCTGCCTCGGGGGTCTGGGTATAAGTCGTGCTTAACCCAAGGGATTTCAAAAACTCGTTTTTATATTCGATCCGTTTTTCTATATCAAGAACTGCCTCTGCGCCGTACTTGTCGACGACAAATTTAAAGAACGCCTCCGCTACGGGCACGGTTTGTTCCTTGTCGAATATGAAAAAATGGTCAAACAGTGTCAAATAGGTCATATTTGCGGGTGCGGAGAAAAAATCCTTCAGATTTTGCGGCGCCTTTCCGCTTTCATACGCCGCAAGACCGTAGGTGATCCAGTCCTCCCCGCTTTCACGAATGGAGGTAAAGGGATCGTGGGGGGCTTGTGAGGGCGTTTTGGAGGGGGATTCGGCGGGGGACTCCGTTGCCGGGCGTTGCGTTATTGAGGACTCGGTATTTTGCGGCTTTGAGTTTTGCGATAATGTGGGTGTGTTGTGGCAGGAGGCAAGCAAAAGTGCCGTCAGCAACAGAATGGCAACAAGAGAATATTTATTTTTCATCGTTGGTACCTTCCTTTTGGGAAATATAGTTGTTATATTGTTTTTGCATGCTTGAAATTTGATCTTTAAATTGTGCAAGCTCGGGGGTATTTAACATATTTTGCAGCAGCTTTTGGCATAACTGCTCGGGTGTGGCGGCACCACGCAGGGAGGTGGCATAAAGGAGCTTGGATGTGTTTTTTCTTTCGGTGTCGATTAGATGTTTATTGAGCGCTTCAAGGATGTGCTCGATATAACTTTCTGCCATGTTCGGTTGCCCCAGTCGTACGTAAAGCGTAGCGATCTCGGCGTAGTCGCAAAGCAACGGCGGGTCGTAAAAGCCTGCATACTTGCCATCCAGCACCGTTTCATAGAGTGCCGCCGCCTTTTTATAGTAAAAAAGCTGTTCTTCGGGGGACATTTCGGGGGTGATGAGCTGACGGATCGCACATTCGGCGCCGTCGATCTCGTAAATGATGTTTTT
Organism: Clostridia bacterium; assembly: GCA_017452335.1. Taxonomy (GTDB): domain Bacteria; phylum Bacillota; class Clostridia; order Oscillospirales; family CAG-272; genus UBA11512. The sequence goes on along the minus strand of JAFTMP010000032.1, from coordinate 10,004 downwards.
GAGAAGTTGTCTGCGATATTCCTCGCCTTCCATGACGAATTTTGCATAGATCTCTCTGCTGTGCCGAAGGGACGGAAGCTTTTTATAATAGTATTTTCCCTTTTCCTTGATTGCGGGATCGTTCGATTCGGCGCAAAGCTGGAGCATGATGCGATAGATCTCGTTGCGCTTGTCATCATCAGGGCAACATTTCTCTGCGTGCTCGGCAAGGGAGATCATCTTTTCCACATATTCTTTCTTGTAGAGCTTTTTGCGATATACGTGGAGCATCACATCGGGATAGTTGCCGTAGTGATCGGGATTCAGCTCGATCTCGCGGATCCATGCCCGATATACCCCCTCCCAGTCCTTTTGCGCATGAAGTGTGCGGATCTGTTCTTCAAATTCCCGACGATGCTCAATGCTCCAAGCAAGCTCCATGTCAAATAAAGAGTCGATGGAGCATTTGAAAAGCAGGGCGATCTTAGGCAAAAGCGTGATATCGGGGCAGAGCAGTCCTCTTTCCCATTTGGAAACGGTTTGGGCGGAGACGCCGAGATGCTCTGCCACGGCTTCCTGGGTCATGTTGCGCGCCGTGCGCAATTCTTTTAATTTGTGTTTTAGTTCCATAAGATCCTCTGTCGTGTTTATTCGCATACAGTATATCACAATTTGATTTGATTGTAAACAGACAATCTGGCGGGCAGTTGTGTCTGTTTTGTATCAGTGGACGGCTTTGGCTTTTGGAGAGATTGCTGATAAACAAGATGCGCTGTTTGTGCTTGAAGCGGGGCTTTGCGCAAACGCGCAAATGCTTCGGCATTTTTACCAAATTTGACGGCTTGCTTTTGGTAAAAATGCCGATTTTCATGAATTTACGTAAATGTGTGAATGAAATGTTTGCGGAAGGTGTTTACTTTGTGAAGAATATGTGTTATAATACAGCCAGCAGTGTATGCAAAAAAATTACACGAAGGAGCATTTTGACTATGAAAAAACTTCTTGCTGCATTTTTGGCTGTGACGATGTGTGTCACGGCGCTTCTTGGGCTGTTTTCTCTGAACGTTGCGGGACAGCTCTCTGAGATCTATTTAAGCGATCTGACCTATCTGGATACCTCCAGCGCAGGTTGGAGTACCATCAAGATCAACCAATCGGTAAACAATGGCGGTCTGCGCCTGAACAACGCGGGCTTCCCCATGTCTTTTGACAAGGGTATTGCTGCCCATGCCGACTCCATTGTGGAATACGATTTGAGCACCTTGGGTGCTGTACGCTTTACCTCCTATATCGGCGTTTGCGCCGATGGCGGAAGCGGTTATTCCTCTGTGGATTTTGAAGTAAAGGTGGACGGTGTATCCCTTTACAAGTCAGAAACCCTCTATGTCGATTCTGCAGCAGTTCTCGTGAGCGTTGCCATTCCCGAGGGTGCAAAGACCTTGACTCTGTTGACCACGGGCGCAGGTGATGGCAATCACAGCGACCACACTGCATGGCTGGATGCCAAGCTTTACACGGTGGGCGAAAACGACACCATGGCTTCGAATGTTCTTTTTGAATCAACGCAGTACACCCTCGGGGCAGGAAGCGGCATGCAGTTAAAGACAGTTGCACTTCCCGAAGGTGCGCTGACGGGCGAAGTGATCTATTCGGTGCAGGATCCCTCCATTGCAAGCGTGACCCCCGATGGTTACGTGTTCGGTAAGGGTCTGGGCGCAACCACCGTCAATGCGTATTATCCTGTGCTTGATATGACTGCTACTGCGACGCTGAGAGTGTGCGCTGACGGCAACTATACTCTTGACGAGCAGACGTGGGAAGTGCGTGAGGATAGCGGCAAGCCTGTTACGAGAGACTATCCCGCGGCAAATATGGCGATTCTGCCCATTACCTATGGTAACACCAACCAGGATATCGGTTCCTCCCTTCTTCTACCTGCGCCCGATGGTGATTTCGAGATCACCGTAAAGGTGAGCGGCGGACTTGCTTACGACTATCAGCTTGTGGGTCTGGTGGCATACACCGGACACTCCTCCATGGTGACTGTTGCAAGAAGATACCATACTTATTTCGGCGGCAATGTATTCTGCGCCTCCACCTATGTGGATAGTTATAACGACCAGTCTGTTGCTGACCCTGCGTCCAAGCAAGATGCCTACTTAAAGATGACCAAGAGCGGCACCTCCTTTGTGGGCTACTACAGCTTTGACGGCAAGGAATGGGTTAAGATTGCCGAGATCACCTCGGAGATCGGAAACAGCGATGAGTTGAAGATCGGTATCACCGCCATGACCAGCTCGGGCGGTAATGTTCCTGTATTGCTTACCGATTTTACTCTTGATGGACAATATATTCCTTTCGCGGAGAAGTCCTCTGATTTGACCATGAAGGTGGCTGCGGAAAAGACGGTGCAGACTGTTTCTGCGCTTCTCGGAAGCGGCGATTACAGCGATCTTGTTTACGAAATTGAAAATACGACCCTCGCAACCGTTGACGAAAACGGTCTCGTTACCGGTATCAAGCCCGGTATCACCAAGCTGACTGCCACCAAGGGCGCTGAGTCCCAGAGCTTTGATCTGCAGGTTTTCTCCGACAAGGTGAACAGCTTTGATGATGATACCTGGCAGATCGTGAACCCCAAGGGTGAGAGCCCCGCCTTTAGCGGAAATACCGCAGTTATTAACATTCCCACGGGCGACTTTGGCGATGGTAAGACAATTTCCAATTTGGTGCTGACAGCGCCCACTACGGATGATTTTGATATTCGCGTGAAGGTCAGCGGCGGACTTGGCGCAGACTTTGAATCCATCGGTCTCGTTGCCTATGTGGACGTAAAGAACGGCGTGGCAATGGAGCGCAGAAGCCACTCCTATTTTGGCGGCAATGTTTTCTGCATTACCGACTATGAAAGCGGCGGAAACGAGCCCAACACACCGGATACTGATAAAGATGCTGATGCGTGGGTGAGACTTGTGAAGGAAGGCAACTTCTTCACCGGTTACTATAGCTATGACGGCGAAACTTGGACGGCTGTGGCGGATGCACAGGAAAACGTGACGGTTGGGTCCTCTGACAGCTTGAAGGTGGGAATTATTGCAAGATCGGGCTCATACGTCTCCGATAAGAGCGGTACCTACACCGACTTCACCTACAATGGCACAGTGATCCCCTTCTGCACGGCAGACAAGGCGTGCATCGCGTATCCCTCCGAATCGTATAGAGTTGCAGTAGACAGTGATGCTTCTGTGCTTCCCGAAACGGTATACTGCTATATGGAATCGGGCGTGTTCACGGATGTGGCGGTAGAGTGGAACACCGAACAGGTAGACTTCACCCGTCCGGGCGTTTATGAGATCGAGGGCGAGGCACTGGGCATTACCGTGAAGGTGCTTTTAGTGGTTGGCAACGATCTTGACGGTGATGGTCAAGTATCCATCGGCGATGTTACCGCATTGCTGAACTACCTGGCAGGCAATGAAGCTGCGATCGCTCAAATGGTTGCTGCACCCGATATCAATGACGATGGTCAAGTGACCATTGGCGATGTCACTGCGTTGCTCAACTATCTGGCAGGCTAAAAATGATTTGAACGGGGATGACCCGTTGTAAAAGCCCGTCGGCAGCTCATGCCGACGGGTTAGAGCCCCCAACGGGGAAAATAAAAAACGTAAGGAGAACGACCATGAAAAAAAGAAGAATCCTAACGGCGATACTTGTTTTAGCTATGGCACTGTTCACTGTTAGTGCGCTGTGCTTCGCCGGCTCTGCCGAGGAGCCCTCTATTTACCTCAGTGACCTGACGCCCACCACGGCAACTGCAGGCTGGAACAGCGTGCATTATGACGAGGACTTAAATGGCAGTAAGCTGAAGTTGAACAATGCAGGCGACTCCATCACCTATGATAAGGGTCTGTTTGCCCACGTGGATTCGCTGATCGAATATGATCTGACCGATATCCCCGCAAGAAAGCTGACTGCCTATATCGGCATTAACGACGGTTCCCAGGGCTACAAGGCTCAGGCGTCTGCCGATTTTGAAGTGAAGGCAGACGGTGTGTCTATCTACAAATCGGGCGTGCTGAAGATTGATTCCAAGGCGGAGTTTATCAGCGTGACCATTCCCGATGGCACGAAGAAGCTTTCTCTGATCACCACCCAGGCGGATCACACCAACTACGCTGACCATACCGCTTGGTGCGATGCCAAGCTGATCCTTGATCCTTCTGTGGGCGATCTGCTCAATTCTATCGAAGCAAGCATTCCCGTTTCGGTTCTGCCCGAAGGGGAAAGTGCGAAGATCGACTTCACCGCTCTGTCCTTTAAGGGCGAGGAGATCAGCGCAGGCAAGCTGAGCATGAGCTATACCTCCTCCAATACCTCTATCGCTACCGTCTCCTCCGACGGTACCGTTACGGCAAAGGGCGAGGGCAGCGTGACCATTACCGTGAAAGCCGTGAAGGACGGAAAAACCGTTACGGATGAAGTGAAGGTCAACTGCATTGGCAAATCCTCCACGAAGTCCTTCCTCTTGGCTTCTCCCGAAGGTAAGGTACAGATCCTGCTTGAAAACACCGCAGACGGTCTGCGTTACTCGGTATTCACCGAGGGCAAGACGGTGGTTGAGCCCTCCGTGATCGGCTTTAAGGGCAATGTGAACTTTGTAAAGAACTTTACCTATGTTTCCAAATCTACCGTAAAGACCATCAATGAGACCTACAAGAAGTATTCGGGCAGCTACAGCGAAGGACATGACTACTGCACAGAGCAGTCTGTGAAGTTTGCTTGCGGTGACTACTATTTCACCGTGATCCTGCGCGCTTACGATGACGGCTTTGCCTACAGATCTGAGATCGAGGCAAAGAACGGCAAGGAAACCTCCATCACCTTTACCGATGAGGTGACCAACTTTACCTTCCCCACCGGCTCCACCATTTGGGCATCGGAGCTCAGCAAGGACGATCTTACAAGAGGCTATTCCTATGAATCGGGCTTCCCCGCATACACCGTAGACAGCACTAAGGGTAAGTATCTTGCCTTTGCATCGCTGGTGCGCGTGGATGACGAGCTGTATACCCTCATCAATGAAGCAGAGCTCTTTGGCGACCTTTATTACGGCTCTCTGCTGTACGGTATCGGTGACAGAGCTTTTGAGCTTCATCCCGCACCTATGGCGGCAAGCAGCGTAACAGTCACCCTTGATCCCGCCTTCACCTCCCCCTGGAGATACGGCGTGGTGGGCGACCTTGAGACCATTGTTGAAAACGATCTGGTTGAAAACTTGAACGAAAGAGCAGAAGGGGACTATTCCTGGATCAGACCCGGCGTGACTGCATGGATGTGGCTGTCTGAGGGCTTCCAGGGACAGAGAACCGAATCCACTCTGAAAAAGTACGTAGATCTTGCTCACGAGATGGGCTGGACTTACTTGATCCTTGACGAAGGCTGGCAGCCCGGCGCAACCACCCCCGGTAAGGTATACGAGGGCTATTTTGACTACTTCGACGATCTGGTGGAATATGCCGCCGAAAAGGACGTGTATTTCATCGCTTGGGTGAAGATGAGAGACCTTGACACCGTGGAAGAGCTGTCTCTGCTTGAAGAGTGGGCAGACAAGGGCATCAAGGGTATTAAGGTAGACTTTATCGAGTCTGAGGGCGTAGACCGCATTGAGATTATGGAGCGCATCTACGACAAGTGCCTTGAAGAGAAGCTGATCGTCAACGTACATGGCTTTAACAAGTCCACAGGTGAAATTTCCCGTTGGCCCAACATTATCAACAGAGAATCCCTGAAGGGTCAGGAATACGGCGGCGTATGGTCCACCGATACCACCATTTGGCCCTACACCAGAGGCGTGACCGGTGCAATGGACATTACCCCCCATTTGTATCCCACTCCCTCCTCCTCCACCACTGCCGCTCAGCAGTTGGCACTGAATATCGTATTTGAATCGGGTATGCCTTGTATGGCAAGTAACCCCGAGACCTACTATAACAGCAACGTAAAATTCTTCTTGAAGAATATGCCCACCTCCTTTGACGAGCTTGAGTTTGTAGACGGCAGCGTGGCAGGCTACACCGTGCTTGCACGCCGTGACGGCAACAACTGGTATATGGGCGGTGTGACCCAAAGCGCTGCGGATGTCCCCGTGACCCTTGACTTCCTTGAAGCAGGCAAGGAGTACCTTGCCGTGATCTACGAGGACGGCGAAGGCAGAAACGACATTGCTGTGCGCAGTCTGACTGTCAAGAAGAATGACGAGATTACCCTTCACATGGGCAAGCAGGGCGGCGTGACCGTGATGCTTCTTCCCAAGGACGAGGTGACCCTGCCCACCGCTATTGAAACAGATAAGTCTGTTGTGACCGTGAAGATGGGCGATACCTTCAAGCTGAGCTTCACGACTATTCCCGCAAATGCAGATCTGACCGACCTGCAGATCAACTACAGCGATCCTTCCGTTGCAACCCTTGACGAGGACGGCACCGTTACCGCAAAAGCACCCGGTGTGACCACCATTACCTGCATCAGTCCCGCCGCAGGCGTGTCGGCAACGGTTGAGGTACGTGTGTATAACGCCGATGAAGACTATGGCATGGCATGCTATCCTGTAAAGATCAACCGCACGGTGAGCGTGGTGGCAGGCAAGATCATTGGTGATGGCAAGATGACCGACCTGACTTACAAGATCGGCAATGAGAGCATTGCTACCGTTGCAAAGGACGGTACCGTACTGGGCATTACCCCCGGTGTGACCACTCTGACCGTTACCAACAAGGCAGGCAAGACTGAGATCGCCGTGATCGCAGTGTATACCGATCAGTCTGCTGACAGTGGTATCTGGGAAGTGATCAACCCCACAAACAACGATAAATCCCCCGTACTTTCCTCCACTGCACGCACCACCTTGAAGCTGACTATCTTAACCGGTGATATCAGCAACCAGATCAAGAACCTGGTGCTCACAGACGCCCCCGCGGGTGACTTTGAGGTGATTGTAGAGGTATCGGGCGGTCTGGATAAGGACTTCCAGTCGGTAGGTCTGGTTGCGTATGCAAACGACGAAAATCTGATCGCTGTGGAAAGACGTCACCACTCCTATTTTAGCGGCACCAATGTATTCTGCATCTCCACCTATACCAACACCTACGTTGAAAAGCATACGCCCGAAAGCAAGGCAAGCAATAACGCATACTTGAAGCTGGTAAAGGAAGGCAATGTATTCACCGGCTATTACAGCTACGATGGTGAAAGCTGGACCAAGATCGACTCCATCACCTCTGCTGACGTGGCAGGTGCCTCCGATCTGAAGATCGGTCTGATCGCAAGATCGGGCTCGTACGGCGCGGAAAAGCAGATCACCTATAAGAACTTCACCGTAAACGGTGAGATCGTTCCCTTCATTCCCGAGGAGCAGGCATGCCAGCTTTTGGCACCCGTGGCAATCGAGGTGAAGAAGGGTAGTGAGAGCGCAGGACTGCCTCAGACCCTGCCCCTCTACTACAACACCGGCAAGACCACCGATGTGGCAGTAGCGTGGAACACCGAGGGTCTTGATCTGAACAGTGCAGGTGAATACACCGTTACGGCAAGCGCGCAGGGCTTCAAAGCAGTTGTGAGCGTGAAGGTGGTTGATGACAGTACACCTGTTGATCCCCCTGTAGATCCTCCCATTGATCCTCCCACTGCGGGAGATCACACCGCACTCTTCCTGCTTGCGGCAGTGATGAGCATGGGCGCGCTGATCCTTCTGATCGCGAAGAAGAGAAGAAACGCATAATGAGAGGCTGAAACAAAGCATCTATACATTTAAAAAAAGCTCCTGCGCGGCTACTGCCGCGCAGGAGCTCCTTTTTGAAGAAAAATGTTATTGGGTGTTTCAAAAACAGCGGAGCTGTCCTTTGGCACGCGCGGTTGATTTGGTTGACAAATGTATCAGAATATGCTATACTATTTCTCCAAATGATGCTTTTGCGCAAGGTTTTGTAGAGAATTGATATATTTAAGGAGAAAAAATGAGCAAAAAACTATTTGCCGTGTCCGATGTGCACGGGCATTATTCCAAGATGATGCAGGCGCTTGCCGATGCGGGGTTTGATGAAAAGAACGAAGAGCATTTTTTTCTCAGTTGCGGAGATCTGTTTGACCGCGGCAGTGAAAACCTGCTCGTTTATGATTTTGTGCGCCGTTTGGAGCGGAAGATCCTCATAAAGGGCAACCACGAGCAGAGGCTCTCGGAGGTTTTAAAGCAGGGGTATATTACACAAAGAGAGATTGATAACCATACCGATATCACCATCAAAGAGCTTCTCGGGCAGGATGCGATCCACAAGGACGGCAGTATTGATGTGACGGTGTATGCCGAAAAAATCGGTGAGATCACCGCCTTTCTTGATGCGATGCTTGATTATTATGAGACCGAGCGGCTCGTCTTTACCCACGGCTGGCTTCCCGTTGCTTTTGAGGGGCGTCGTCCTTACGTGGATCCCTGCTGGCGCGATGTGCCGCCCGAGGAGTGGGATATTGTCCGCGATTATCAGTGGCAGCAGTTTTATAGTGTGGGCGCAACGCTTTGCGGTAAAACCATCGTGTGCGGACACCGACCTGCCTCTATGGGCTATCTTTTTGACCCGATGCGCGCAAACGACTGCCCCGATCCCTTTTACGGTGACGGGATGATCGCCATTGATGCTTGGACGGTACGAAGTGGTCTGGTCAATGTGCTGGTTGCAGAGGAGTTGTGAGAAAAGCATTTCAGCATGTGCGCCGATTTTAAAGGGTTGATCCGATAAAGAGAAGAACTGTGAAGGTTGGTTGGCTTTTTATTAAAGTAAACCAACTTTCTACTTTTTTTGAGAAAACCACCTTGCGGTATTGTTCGAGGGGTGCTATAATGAGCCGAGGTGAAGAGTATGAAGAATATTTTGAAGCATAAAAAGATTATTTTTACGGTATTGGCGTTGATCACTATATTTGTATGGATCATTTTTTCAATTCCTTTTATGGGACGGCATACATGGGCGCTTTACACGGCTCAGCAGACAGAAGCGCCGTCACTGATCGTTGCCCACGGAGCAGGGAAGGAGCCGTCAAACGACCCGCTTTATCATGCTTCCAAGGAAATAGAGTTGATCCTTGAGGCAAAAAACGGAAAGCTGTCCATTACCGACGAAACGAACGACAAGGTCTATGAGGGCACTTATGATCTTACCTCCTTGAACTTGCGCACGGGACCCAGATACGCTGTGGTCATAGACGGCAAGCAGGGCATTGTGACCTTCGGCACGGGCTTTGACCCGATGTTGCTTCTTTCTCTTGACGGGTATCATTTGATGTTTGAGGTGCAGTAAAGGAGTTCTTCCATGGAAAACGCAATTATTGAAAATACAGCTCGGCTGTTGCGCAGTCACTGCATCACGGCGCTTTTGTTTTTGTGCTTGATTATTGCCGCTGTTTTGGTGACGGTGGGCGTGTTCCGATTCAAATTGATCCGCTCCAAAGCGCACAGAGCTGTCCTTTCCGTGATGGTTGCAATATGCTCCGTGGGCTTGATCCTTTTGCAGGTGTTCACGATTATTCCTGTGTATAAGGACTATACCGAGCAGTCTTATATCGTTGCCGAAGATGCTGTCTTGGTTGTCAAGGACGGCTCTGCAGGTATTGTTGATCACACCAATCGGGTGACGTTGTTTGTCGGAGCAGAGGAATTGGAATTAAAAATACAAACCGATTACAGCTTGGATACCGAGAGGGAATATAGAGGAACCGTTTCCTATTTAAAGCATTCGGGCTATGTGATTTGGTATTCCGTTGAGTAATTCTGTATACAAGGGAAACATGATGACAAAACAAGAATTTGAAAAAAGGCTCTTACCTCTAAAGGAAAAATATCCTTTTACACACAAACAAGAAAGTATGGAACTGCTGACCCAAAGCAACGGGGCGTATTATATTGATGATATAAACTATCTAACCATCGGCGACCTTTGCTATGTTTTTTGGCCCTTGGGGGTGGGAAACTGCAC
>JAFTMP010000263.1 GCA_017452335.1 Clostridia bacterium | reverse complement strand
CACCGGACCAAACGGTGGCGGTAAATCCACTCTTGCCAAGATCATTTCGGGTATTTATACCCCCGATAGCGGCAAGATCTATTTTAACGGACAGGATATCACTGATCTTGGTGTCACCGAGCGTGCACGCCTGGGGGTGAGCTATGCCTTCCAAACGCCCGTACGCTTTAAGGGCATCACCGTTTCTGATATTTTAAAGATCGCCGCAGGAAGAGACCTGAGCGTTTCCGAGGCGTGTGCTTTTCTTTCAAACGTGGGTCTTTGCGCAAGAGATTATATTGACCGCGAGATCAACAACAGTCTGTCGGGCGGAGAGTTAAAGCGCATTGAAATTGCCACGGTTCTTGCAAGACAAACCCCTCTTGCCGTATTTGATGAGCCCGAGGCAGGCATTGACCTGTGGAGCTTCGGAAGCCTTATCAAGGTGTTTGAAAACATGCGCGACACCGTAAACGGATCCATCGTCATCATCTCCCACCAAGAGCGGATCATGAACATTGCCGACCACATCGTGGTCATCTCCGCAGGACAAGTGGAGCGGCAGGGCAAGAAGGATGAAATTTTGCCTTATCTTTTCAGAAACGATGCAACCTGCGACGTGCTGAAGGACAAAGTGTAACAGGAGGACGCCATGATTGATCAGATTGAAAAAAATCTTTTAAAAGAAATAGCGGATCTGCACGGCATCCCCGAGGGAGCGTACAACATCCGCAAAAACGGTGAAACCGAAAGCCGTGCGGTAAACGCCAATGTCACCATTGAAACCAAAACCGACAAGCCCGGCATTGACATCTATGTGAAAGCCGGAACAACAAAGCAAAGCATTCACATTCCCGTAATCATCAGCAAGAGCGGTCTTGAAGAGGTGGTCTATAATGATTTTTACATCGGTGAAGGTGCGGATGTGGTGATCATCGCGGGTTGCGGAATTCATAACAGCGGCGCCTGCGCTTCTAAGCACGACGGTATTCATACCTTCTATCTTGAAAAAAACGCCAAGGTGACCTATGTAGAAAAGCATTACGGAGACGGGGAAGGGACCGGGGAGAAAATCATGAACCCCCAGACCATCCTTTATCTTGGAGAAAATGCACACCTTGAAATGAACACCACGCAGATCAAGGGCGTGGATTCTACCGACCGCATTACCAAGGCGGTGCTGGAAACGGGCGCTTCCGTGGTAGTCTCCGAAAAGATCATGACCCATGGCAAGCAGTATGCCAGAACCGAGTTCCAGGTGGACCTCAATGGAGAGGGCTCCTCTGCCCATGTGGTGTCCCGTTCGGTGGCAAAGGATCAGTCGATGCAGATCTTTGATTCCCTTATTAACGGTAACGCCCGCTGTGCAGGACACACTGAGTGCGATGCCATCGTGATGGATGATGCCAAGGTTTCTGCCATTCCCCGCATCAACGCCAACAATGTGGAGGCGGCTCTGGTGCACGAGGCAGTGATCGGCAAGATCGCAGGCGAACAGCTTATTAAGTTTATGACTCTCGGACTTTCCGAAAAGGAAGCGGAAGAGCAGATCGTCAGCGGATTTTTGAAATAAAAGGTCAATTTTCATGCAATAGTATCAAAAGAGCCATAGTGAACAATCGTTCACTATGGCTCTTTTTTTAGTTTTCTTCATCGGGACTATAGTTTTTTAAGAACTTTCCGGGGGTTACGCCCACCACATCCTTAAACTGTCTGATGAAATGATATTGATTGCTATACCCCGACATCATGGCGACCTGGGCAACAGAATATTTCCGTTGTTGCAGAATGGTTTTGGCATGCTCGATGCGGATGTTCAGATAGTCTTTTTTGGGGGAAATTCCGAAAATGCTTTTGTAAATGCTGTGAAAACGGGAGGGGCTCAAATTCACCATTGCCGCCATCTCTTCAACAGTTAAATTGCTGTCAAATTTGGTGTGAATATCGTGGCGCAAGCGCACAAAGCGGTTGTAGGTGTTGCTGTCAATGTTGCAGGAGAGGGATGCGTTTTTGGCGGAACGTGCAAGATAAATCATCAACTCCGTGAGTTTCAAGGTGCAAAAGTCCTCATAATAATCGTTTTTCTTTAACTGCTCCTGCTCGATCTGCTGAATGATCGAGGTGATTTTGTCGTTATTTTGCGGGTAATATAGTGTAGAAAAGGACAATCCCAGGCGCTCTACTGTTTCGGTCAAGTCTCCCGACAAATGGAAATAGTCATGCAAAAGCTCACGCTCCTGCGCAATAAACTCTTGGTAGGAGTGGCGGTCATAGAGTACGCAGGCGCCTTCTTTTGCAAAGTGCCACTGTCCATTAAGGAAGATTTTAACGGGAGAGAGCAGATGCAGAAAGATATATTCGTTCCCAATGGTCTTTCGAACCAGATGAAAGCCCTTTTTTTCGGGCCAAAGTGCTTTAACTTTAAGAAAATGCATGATTTCTCCTCCTGTCCATGACAGTATAACAAACAAAGTAGAAAATGTCAATAAAAAAATAGAAAAAACACTTTCCTTTTTCATGGAAATGTGCTATAATCAAATCGGAGTAGTATGCTCTTTGCATGCTCGAATAATAAAGGAGGTTTTGATGAAAGGATTTAACAAGACTTTTTACCTGGTCAGCTGTGCCATCATGGGCGTCATTTTGGTTGCAACCTTTGCGCTTTCGCTCTATCTTGGTCTTTCGGGTACCGTTCCTGCGGATTCATTTCTTTCGAATTTGACCGTTTTGGTTCTGCTGATCTCAATGGGCGCGCTTACCATTCTTTGCGTGTTCCTTTCCACTGTAGGTGGAAAACTTCTTTATAAGATCGGGTTCTATGTGGTGCACTGCGGACTTGTGGTGCTCATCATCGGATTCGTGCTGACAAACCTTACAAGCATGAAATGCTATGGAGAATTGACAGAACTGGACGCGGAGGGCTCACTTGCCCCGTCGGTGGAGTTTTATGAGGGGGATGTTTTAAAGTCTCGCGTAGATCTTACGCATTCTGTGGGACTTAAGAGCATTACCACCGAGTATTATGACAGCGGTCAACCCCGCCACTATGAAGCGATTTTAGTTTTGGTAGATAAAAACACCAAGGAGACAGTCAAAGAAATTTCCGTAACGGTAAACCATCCCGTGCGCATTGATGGAATGAAGTGGTATTTGATGAACGCATCGGAGGATGGAAAATCGGCAACGCTTCTTGTGAAGAGCAATCCCGGCGAATACGTGGTGATCGTCGGTGCGGTGACCTTGATCATCGGAACCTTCGTAATGTGCTTTTCCGACGGCTTTTCCGTTAAAAGGCTGTTTGATAAACCGGCAGGCAAGGACGAACCTGCCCAAAAGGGAAAGAAGGTGAAGAAGAATGCCTGATATTCTCATGCGTTTGATTCTCATTCTTTGTGCGGGGCTGTATTACGGAGCCTTTGCACTGTCCTTGATGAAAAAGTCGAAGGATACGCTTCGTAAACCGTTGGTGATCCTGCACGCTGCGGCGGTGATCGTCAATGTGGGCGTGATCATTTACAATTATGTGATCAACCTTATTGAAAACGGAGTGGGCTACGCGCCCTTCGTTTCCATGTATCAAGTGCTGATTTTCCTTGCCGCGTGCTTTTTCCCCATTTATTTCTTGGTGGACCGCGCATACGGCTGTAAGGGTTATAAACCATTCTTCCTGTTAGCGCCTGCCTTTGTGATGACAGGACCTTGCTTTATGGATATTGCCGATGTGTGGAATTTTGCACCGGCATTGCAGTCGGTATTCTTTATTCCTCATGTATTTTGTTACATGCTGGCGTATGTGCTGGCAGTGATCGCCTTCTTGGTGATGCTGATGGCATTTCTCAAAAAGGAAAACCATGACAAGGTTTGTTATTGCTGTGTGCGCATGCTATTTCCCTTTATGACCTCCGGACTCTTTCTCGGCTCCATCTGGGCAGACCAGGTGTGGGGAGATTTCTGGGCATGGGACGTAAAGGAAGCATGGTCGCTGGTGACGTGGCTCAATTACATGCTCTGCCTGCATCTTTACAGGAGAGAAAAAACAAAAAAATATGCACGGGTTCTGCTGATAACAGGACTTGTATTTGTAATATTCACTTTCTTGTTCGCAAATGTTTTGAATGTTGAGTCCAAACATTCATACTGACATTTTCAAATAAACCGAAAGGAGCAAACACAAATGAACGAAAAACAAACAGAACACAAGAATTTGTCTGCGGGACGGATTCTCAGAGCCGCAATTGCATTGATTGCAATTTGTGCCGTGGTTGTTGGTTGTCTGGCGCTTTCCGGCTGTATAGGCAAGAAAAATCAGACTACTGATGCCCCCACCTCCGGTGACTCGGAATCTCCTTCTGCGGGCGGCACCACATCGGAGGGCGGCGGTAACACCAGCGGCGGGGATGTGATCATTCCTACTGAAAACGGCATTGCCGTAAACACGCTGCTTTCCAAAAAAGAGGGAACTGTATACTTCTCTCCTTCTTCCGTAAGTGTTACGGAAAAGGGAAGTGTGTATGTTTCCGATGCTACCAACTACGCTGTTTATAAGCTGAACAGCGAAGGAAAGGTGGATAAGACTGTGCTGTTCAGTGCACAGGTAAATAAGGTGCTGGCTACCGATTCTGCAGTATATGTACTGGCAGGCGAGCTTGGCGGCAAACTGTTCGTGCTGGATGGCAATTTGAACGTAAAGAGCAAGATTGCCGTGGGACACACCCCCACCGATCTGTATGTTGCAGACAACACAGCTTATGTTGCCAACCGCTTCTCCAACAGCGTCTCGATCGTGGACTTGAAGGAGGGCAAGGTGACTTCCACCGTTGAGGTGGGCAGAGAGCCTGTATGTATGACTGTTGCCAAGGGAACGCTTTATGTGGGCTGTATGCTTCCCGACGGCGCATCTACCGATGAAAGCATTTCTTCTGGCGTTTACAAAATTGATATGAAGAGCGGTAAGGCAAGCGGAACGATCCGTCTTGTGAACGGAGCTCAAAATGTAAACGGAATGGCTGTTTCTCCCGATGGTGCAACGGTTTACGTGACACATTTGATCGCTCGTTATACTTATCCCACTACTCAGCTTGACAGAGCGTGGATCAACAGTAATGCATATACTGCGATTAACACCGCAGATGAT
>JAFTMP010000031.1 GCA_017452335.1 Clostridia bacterium | reverse complement strand
CGTACCGCCAAAAAGCGCAAGATCGTCTATGTGATCTCTGCCACGGCAAGCGTTTTGGTTCTTCTTGCAGGCATCCTTACCCTCATGATCCTGCAAACGCCCCCGCCGCAACCCACCGAACCAATCTTCACCGATCCTACAGAAAGCGCCGCCACCTCAAAATCTCCCACACAAGCGCCAAGTCCTTCTCAAAGCACGCCCGAAAAGGAGCTGCCGCCTGCCAACACACTGGAGGATCTGTGGGCGCAGTATACCGAGGAGAACTTCATTTGGGGAGAAGAGTCCTAGGGTGGCAGGTTCGGCGGTGAAGGTCTGGGAGACTCAAGCGAGGACAACTCCAACAAGGAATGGAACGGCTTGACCGTTTCAGCAGCGCTCTATCGAGAATTGACGAACAATCTCCCGCAAACCCTTTACGCCATCGGCGCATACTCTCTTTTGCCCATTACCCCGCCCTACGACGAGTTTGTGTATGAAGGAGAAACAACCGCTGAATTCAATGAAAAATACCAAAAAATTTATCACACCTGGGAGCAGGTGGTGCGCTTAAAGCGGATCGTTTTTCTTGCAGAGCGGGACGGCGCCGATCAGTATCATGAATTAGAATGGCTGGTAAAAGCAGCAGAACGTATTTTCAGCACCACAGATCCGGAGGTTCTTGAAAAGTATTCAAACGGCAAGGATCTAAACAAGGAGCTGATCCGCGCCGATTCTGATGTGAACTACGCAGAGCTTGAAAAGATCAACCAAAAGAGAAATGAGCGCATGAACGCTTGGCAGGAACAGTATTACGTTTACCCCAATTTTGCCGAATTCATCAACGCCGGATATTACGTGGTGCAAAACGGCAAATATTTTGTCCTTATTACCGACGCGCAGGGGCTTTCAAGGCTTGCCGATGTGATCAAGGAGCAAGATCTTGACCCCGCCCTGCTGACCAAAACCGTTTACCGCATGGCAACCGCTGAGGAGCTTGGACTGCCCGCGTTTGGAAACGAAGCCGTGCCCGATGATGACGAGGCTACAACCGACGACATCCTCATTGACTAATAAAAAAAGAATGCGTTGGCGTGAGTATCACGCCAACGCATCGTTATTTATATTCCTATTGGTCATCCCAGCCACAGCGCCATGCCCAAAACAAAGAGGAAGCAAGCAACCACAAGAAGGCAAAGCAGTTCAAGAGCTTTGACCTTCTTTTTGCTTTCTTTTTTTTCATTCAAATAAAAAACCACTGCACCAAGAGATGAAAATGTCAATCCGATGCCCACACACTGCGCCATGGTATACGCTTCTGCGCCCGAAACGCCCAGCGTTTGCAAATAGCTTTGAAGGAACAAAAATCCGTTCATCACAAGCGATACTGAAAAGGTTGTCAAAAGAGAGCGGGTACGCACATAAAGCAGGCACAAAAGCACGCCCATCAGCCAGTGCGCCAACACACTGCCGAGCTGCGGCAAAAAAAACACGCAAAACACCCCTGCCAACAAAGCCGTTTGCCACTGCTTATTGATCGTTCTTTCCAGCCTTGGAATCACCGCCAAGCACAGCAAGAATGTTGCTGTTACAGCGGGCAAAAGCCAGCAATATAAGAGCCGCTCCCACAGGCTTGTGAACACGCCCGTTTCATTGAGCGATGCCACCCCCAGCAAAGAAAGTCCCTTTTGCAACGGAAGGGTGAGCAAAAAAGCAAAGCAAACAAAGCTCACCGCATAGCCTGCCGTACCCAAGCTTACCGAAAGCGTTGCCCCAAGCGTGCCCCGCTTTGCAGTCTCGCGTTTTTTTCCGTCCGTTCTTGACGTCCCCCCACGCCTGTCTTCTTGCGTATCGGTTCTTGCTCTTCGATCAATGAGCAGATAGATCGCCCCAGCAAGAAGCACTGCCGCCTGTCCTGCGCCAAGCAAGATGCCATCCGCCAAGCTCAGCGAAACCGCACCATACGCCAACAGTTGGAGCGCCAAACAGCTCACGCCAAACAGCCACAAGCCCGCCTTTTTATTCATTTTTTTCATGACGCCGCTCCCTTCTTGCTTGCATACCTTCCAACCTCTTATAAGGAAAGATCCTCTTTCGGCAAAACCAAAAGAGGATCTGAAAATGTTATTAGCCGATCTTTGCGCCGTTTACGCGGATACCGGGGCCCATAGTGGAAGCCACTACACAGCTCTTGATATACTGACCCTTTGCAGCAGCGGGCTTAGCCTTGATAACAGCGGTCATCAGGGTGTCAAAGTTCTCGCCCAGCTTTTCAGCACCGAAGGATGCCTTGCCGATGGGGCAGTGGATGATATTGGTCTTGTCAAGACGATACTCGATCTTACCGGCCTTTGCTTCCTTGATACCCTTTGCGATATCGGGAGTAACAGTACCAGCCTTGGGGTTAGGCATCAAGCCCTTAGGACCCAGAACCTTACCCAGACGACCAAGCTGACCCATCATGTCGGGAGTGGTGATGATTACGTCGAATTCGAACCAGTTTTCCTTCTGGATCTTTTCGATGAACTCTGCATTACCAGCATAGTCAGCGCCTGCTTCCTTTGCAAGTTCAATCTTGTCGTCCTTGCAGATTGCCAGCACGCGGATGGTCTTACCGGTACCGTTGGGCAGTACTACTGCACCACGAACCTGCTGGTCAGCGTGACGGGAGTCAACGCCCAGACGGATGTGCAGCTCGATGGTCTCATCGAACTTTGCCTTTGCGGTCTTGCAAACCAGCTCCAGAGCCTCGGAAGGATCGTAAAGCTTGGACTTTTCAATATCTTTTACGCTATCCTGATATTTCTTACCCATTTTAGCCATTTCAATATCCTCCCTTCAATTATTCTTCAACGGTAACGCCCATGCTGCGAGCGGTACCTGCAACCATGCTCATTGCTGCTTCCAGAGATGCCGCATTCAGGTCGGGCATCTTGGTCTTTGCGATCTCTTCTACCTGCGCCTTGGTCAGCTGGCCAACCTTGTTCTTGTTGGGCTTGTCAGAAGCGCTCTCCAGACCCAGTGCCTTCTTAATCAGAACAGGTGCGGGAGGAGTCTTGGTGATGAAAGTGAAAGAACGGTCAGCATATACGGTGATTACTACAGGAATAATCAGACCTGCCTGGCTCTTGGTTCTTTCGTTGAAGTCCTTGGTGAAGTTAGGGATGGATACACCGTACTGACCCAGTGCAGGACCTACAGGGGGAGCAGGAGTAGCCTTTCCGGCGGGCAGCTGAAGCTTTACATAGCCCATAATTTTCTTAGCCATTTTAAATACCTCCAAATGTGGTTCTTATGAGGGATTGATGAATTTTCCCTCTCCCACCGGTGCGTCTTCGCTTACGCACCAAAAGCATGTTTTATTAGTTGTTTGATTAAAGTTCCAGTTTTTCCACGCTGTCTGCATCCAATTCAACCGGCGTTTCTCTGCCGAACAGGGACGCAAGCACCATGATCTTCTTTTTGTCTTCGGAAATTTCCTTTACAACGCCCACAAAACCCGCAAGGGAACCGGAAACCACGCGAACGCTGTCTCCCACTGTGTAGCGCAACTCAATGACTCTTGATTCAATGCCCATGTTGGCAACCTCAGAATCGGGAAGGGGTACGGGCTTACTTCCGGGACCCACAAATCCTGTTACGCCGCTGATGTTTCGCACAATGTGCCACGTTTCGTCAGTCATGCACATCTTCACAAACACATAGCTGGGATAAAGTTTTACCTCAACCTCTTTTTCCTTACCGTTGACATTTTCAACCACCGTTTCCACGGGAATACGGATATCAAAGATCATGTGACCCATATTTCTGTTCTCAATGATCTTTTCAAGGCTTGCTTTTACCTTGTTTTCATATCCGGTATAGGTATGAGCTACGTACCAACGGGGGCCCAGGTTTTCAAAACTACTGTTTTCTGCCATATCAAATCTCCGTTAACAGAATGCTTTTTTGACCTCAAGAAAGTCCGATCAGCTCGGGAATCTTGCAAAGTCCTTCAATGATAATATCGCGGAACAACCAGTCGCAGACAAAGAAAAAGGCTGCAAAGATTACGATCGCCACCGTAACGATGATCGTATTTCTCAGTGTAGACGAAAGGGAAGCCCATGAAATTTTCTTCAGTTCGCTCTTGCATTCCTTTAAAAACTTGCCAATCTTCTTGAAGAATTTCAAAACAGGATTGGGCTTTTTCTGCTTCGGTTTCGGTTCTTTGGAAGCGGTCTTCTTCTCTTCTTCGGATCCGGAAGCTACAGTAGCATCTTTTTTGATATCTTCTGCCATCGTCGACCTCCTTATTTGCTTTCCTTATGAAGAGTATGCTTGCGACAGAACCGGCAATACTTGTTCATTTCAAGTCTATCCGGGTCGTTCTTCTTGTTCTTCTTGGTTTCGTAGTTTCTCTGCTTGCATTCGCTGCAAACCAATGTGATCTTAACCCTCATTTTTTCGGCACCTCCTGATAAATTTGGTTTTCTACCTCCCTCATCGGCAGCTTGGCAACAAAAATTTTGCGCACAAAAAAAGACCCCACCGAAGAGGTGAGGTCATTGTATCACATATTTTTCTTCTTGTCAATAGCTTTTTCTCTATTTTTTGCACTTTTTTCAACGACTTTCCCGTTTTTTTGCTTCATTCGTCCTTAATTCACTCTGTAAATGCCCACGATCTCTTTAATTGCAAACTGATCTCTGCCGGTTTCCTCAACATAGAAATACGCCTCTCCGCTGTCCTTGCCGGAGGAGTAGTTGAGCACCGTACCGTCGTTTTTGACGATCTTATAGCTCACCTTCCATTTGTGGCAGGAAGTCTGCTCGTCATAGCACAGTGCCGTGCCCTCATAGCTGAAATACAGATCGTAGATCTTTTGAGGAGGAAAAGTGGCAACAGAGCCGTTGATCTTTCCCGACACACGATATTCCGAGCAAAACAGTGTCTCAAAGCGCTTTTGCTCTCCGGGACTATCGCTTCCGCAAAGCAGGGCATAAAAATAGTCGGAAAGAGCGGCAGCGCCGTCCTCATAGTTCTTCGCTTTTTCAAAAGCCTCCAGGGCACTCTCCTCGTCTCCGAACGCGAACTTTTCGGTAATGAAGCCATCCGCACAAACATTGACCGCCATTGCCCCGTAGGCATGCTTCATGTATTCTCCGTCCTGCCAAATATTTGAATGGTAATCCGGTTCGTCATATACAATATTTTTGGAAGGATCTGAAAAAATACCCTTTTTCCCAAAGCCCTCTCCCAGCGCCGACACCACACTGACCAGCGCCAGCACCACTACCAGTGCGATCAAAATGATCAACAGCACAATTTTAGCCCGTTTTTTGTCCTGCGCCTTGTCCGCTTGCACGGCATCATTCAGCTTTGTATATTGCTCGTTCATAACTTCTCCTGCTTTCCGTTCTTTTTTGGTCCGGTTCAATACATGCTGTCACAGTTCAGTATACCGCATTTCCCCCCGAAATGCAAGGCTTTTTCCTCTTTTTTAGAAACTGTTTTGCTTTTTTCAATATAATTCCCGCAAAATCAAAAAAGATGTTGACAAATCAACTTTTTAGAGATATAATGACCATGCTTGACAAACTAATATTTTAGGTGTATAATAGAGGAAGATGGATATTCTGGTTACTTTCTCTTTTTTACTAAGAAAGGACGCCCTCGGGCGAGCAGTTTTATGAAAAGAGTACATTACACAAGAAACCCCTTAATTGACAATCAACCCATCGGCAACTTTCGGGATATGCTCCAAAAAACGGTAGCAAGGGTTGCCGATGACAAAGCGGTTTATCTCTATACCCGTCACAGAAAAGATTATAGCATTACCTATCGTCAGTTTTATAACAACATCCGCGCACTGGGCACCGCTCTTTATAAAAGAGGACTTGCCGGATCTGCCACAGCCATCATCGGTGAAGCTGACCCCGCGTACATGACCGCGTACTACGCAACCACCATCACCGGCGGTACCATCGTGCCCCTGGACAGAGACATTTCCGATGAAGAGATCATCAACTTTATCAAGCTGGCAAAGGTTAAAACGGTAATCTACACCGAAAGCCAAAACAACCGCATTGGTCTGCTTGCCGACCGCCTTGAGGATGTAGTGCTCTTCGTGCCTGTCTGCCCCGAAAGCGAGCAGGCGGTAAACGACCGCACTGTTGCATTGGAAACGCTTTATAACGAGGGTGCGGATGCTGTGGCAAAGGGGGATACCTTCTTTGAAACAGTTCCTCAAGATATGGAAAAATGCTGCTCCATCATCTTCACCTCCGGTACCACGGGCACCAGCAAAGGCGTCATGCTTTCGCAGGGCAATTTGGTGTCCAATGCCATGATGGCGGCAAATGTGATCGACCAGCTTGACGAAAACACCGTGCTGTTGTCGGTTTTGCCCATGCACCATACCTATGAGGTGACCACTGCCCATATTACCGGTATTTATTACGGCGCTACCATCGCGCTCAACGACAGCATTAAATACGTTTCCAAAAACATCAAGAAATATAAGCCGACCTACTTGGTTTTGGTGCCCCTCTTTGTGGAGACCATGCACAAAAAGATGTGGGATGAGATCAAAAAGAAGGGCATGGAAAAGAAAGTACGCTTTGCCATGAAGCTTAGCAACTTCTTAATGTGCTTTGGAATAGACTTCAGAAAGAAGTTCTTCGGTCAGATCCACGAAAGTTACGGCGGACGCTTGGAGGCAATCGTTTGCGGCGGTGCCAAGCTCAATCCCCAGTGCATCCGCGATTTCAGAGCCATCGGCATTGAGATCCAGGAGGGTTACGGCATCACCGAATGCTCGCCCCTGCTTGCCGCCAACCCCATCAACAAAAACAAGGTTGGTTCCGTTGGTCATGCGGCAAAGGGCGTAACCGTGAAGATCGACAAGGAAAAGCCCCAGGATCCCACCGGTGAGATCCTTGCAAAGGGTCCCAACGTG
>JAFTMP010000262.1 GCA_017452335.1 Clostridia bacterium | reverse complement strand
TTCAAACAAGGGAAGCTCGTAGCAGGGGAAATAAATGCCGTGCTCCTCTCCCTCGTGCATAAGAGTGAGAATATGGTAAGGCTTGAAGCATACGAAGCCTGCGTCGTTTTGAGTCATTTTGTACTTTTTGTATTCGCCCTTATTGTGCGCTTCCTCCTTATTCCACAGCGGAACGGAGATGCGCTTATTCACCGTCTGAATGCCCGTCAGCTCTGCAAGAGGGAAGGCGTGCACCTCTTCAAGATCGGAAATGCAAAGGCAGCCGTCTTGCAGGTATACCCGCGTGTCAATATTCAGGTAGTCCACCACGCCGTTGTTTTTAACCTTGATCTCACCGTTCTTGATTTTGTATGTAAAGGTGAGAATGTCACAGTTTGGGGCATCGCTCGGCACACCCAGCTCGTCGTAGATTGCTTTACTGTTGGCATCCAATTCCTGCTCGGTGTTTCTCACCGTGGTGTCGTCAAGTACCTCCTTCTCCCTCTTTTTGGAAAGCAGAAAGAGGATGAGCCAAACGATCAGACAAGCGCCTGCGATATAGAAAAAATAGGGAGCGTTTTGATATGCTGTAGTAAAACCAATTTCTAAACAGGCGCCGATGCTAACTGATGCGATCAACAGTCCCGCACTGCCGCAGATCCACTCTATGATTTGACAGGGCAGGGGCAATTTTGCCTTTTCCTCGGTGTCCATTGCTCGCTCAAGAGCGTCCTCCATTTTCTCGGAGCGCTCCTTTGATACCGTTTTGATCACAAACTCCCCGCCGTTGATCGTTTCATTATCTTTGTTTTCGGTCACATCAATGCAAAATACAGGCTTCATGTTCACTCTCCTCTTGGTCTTGTTCATTTACAGTATATCATTTAAAAGACTGTCTTTCAAGAGGTGAGGAACAGAAAACCATCCACCATTGGTTGAGGCTTCCTTAACAGTTGGTTAAGTCTTCCTTCTGAACGCGCCCTTCAAGTTCCGCTGAAAGACAGTATACGCTTTGATTATAAACAATGACGGCTTTTGGCTTTGTTTTTGAAAAAGAAAGAATATAGAACACATCGTCTACATTGGAATAAGAGGCAGCGCTGTAAAGCTCGGTATCAACAGAAAATTTGCCAAATTTGTCAAAATAAAACAGTTGTTCGGTGACCGGACCATAGCGGGTGTGGTGTGTTTCTTCGTCGGTATGTTTTAGGGTATCCTCAAAAAGGAAAAAGGTTCCTTTTTTTAGTTTTATAGCTTCATAGAAATACTGATAGATCATCCGTGACGTGAGTGCCGTAAAGATCACTCCGAAAAAAATCCCCATTAAGCCTTCTCCTTGTGAGTCGGTACTCTTTTCAGTAAAGCTCGCAATGAGCAGACCTGTTCCGATCAGTAACGAAGGAAGTGCGCAAAGAAGGGTACTGAGTAGGAATAACAGCGCATGTTTTTTCTTTTTTGAAAGCCGATCCTTCATATCTTCCTTGATACGAAGAATAGTTATAATGGTTTTATCTTCTTGATCCATGTTTTGTCTCCTCGTCCTTTTTATAAATACAGTATAGCAGATATTTGAAGTTTGTCAATACCGGCGCAACTTCTAAAATATATTTGCATTTTTCGACACTTTATGATATAATACTTTTATACTGATAACAACAAAGGAGACACTATGAAAAAGGTATTTAAAATTGTTTTAAAAGTAGTTTTGGCGCTTCTTGCGCTGATTGTTGCGCTGGTGTTGTTGGTGTTCGGAGGGCTGAATTTGGCAAAGTTCGTGCTCTACGATGACTACTATGCTATGAAGAGCGATCTTTGCAAAAATCCGGGTTTGTCGGATGGCTTTGTGTGCCAGGGAATTTGTGCACTGGAAGCAGAAGATAAGATTCTTGTTTCCGGTTATATGAAGGATGACAGCGCCAGCCGCATTTACGTTACCGATTTAGAGGATCATTCCTTTTATGTGAATCTTTCAAAAGAAGGCAAGGACTTTACAGGACATGCAGGCGGTGTTGCCGTTCATGGGGATACGATTTATGTAGCCAGCGGAAAGGCTGTTCACTTACTGCCTGTCGATACGGTACTGAATGCCCAAAACGGAGATACAGTGGAGTTTACCGAAAGTATTCCTGTAAATAACAGTGCGTCCTTCATCTACGCGGATGAACAGTATTTGTATGTTGGTGAGTTTCATGACGGCGGAAGTTATGTGACCGATCATCCTTACGAAACACCCGAGGGACTTCATCACGCGATCGTATCCTGCTATGAATACGACGACCTCACCGCTCCCACAAAGATCTATTCACTGCGCGATAAGGTGCAGGGAATTTGCTTTACTCCCGATGGATCGGTGGTGTTATCTACTTCTTACGGACTTGCAGACAGTGTATATTATCTTTACCATTTGGACGATGCCATTGAATCGGGGCTGACGCTGGACGGCGCGCCTGTTTATTATTTGGATCAGTGCCAAAAGGAGATAAACGGTCCTGCTATGGCAGAGGGGCTGGATTATTATGATGGCAAGGTGATCACGCTGACGGAAAGTGCGTCCGATAAATACATATACGGCAAATTCTTCTTTGCCAATCAAATTGTTGCATTGGATTTTTCAAAATGATGGATCAATAAAAAATATGCACCCACAAAGGGTGCATATTTTTTGCATATTAGTATAACTCCCGAAGCTTTTCGATCAAGTCATCATCAAAATCCGTACGCTCGGGATTTTCATATCGTGCAAGACGGTAGCTGTCAAAGAGCAGGGAAAGGTCCTCGTCTTCCTTGAGGAGCTTTTGCAGATCCTTTTCGGTTTCCGAGGGGGTATACGCCTTGTTGTAAAGATAGCCCTTTTTGATACGGTGATTGATGTGCTTGATGTAAATAAAACGAATACGCTGGTGATTGTCGGTCAAGTTTTTCCATTTGGGTAATTTGTCGATTTTGATGCGTCCTGCGCGCTCACCAAAATCAAAGATGAAGCTGTGTTCGTCATTGGCGTTGCCGTACCGTCCGCGAAGGAACCCCAGCTTTGTTAACAGCTTGACCATGGGAAGCAGGAGCAGATTGAAGAATTTACCTAAGGCGATGAATACCAGCACCATACCTTCTTCAAAGGTTCCTTCACGCACTGCCTTTTTATAGGTCATGATGAAGCCGATAAAGGAAGCAACGCTTGTTGCGGCAAAGAACACACCAAAAATATCGTGTTCAATAAAGAGGACCATGAGCACGATGGAACCGATCAGTGCAGCAAGCCACACAAGAGAAAGCAGGATATAGCGAAGATCAAAGCGCTCGGAAAAGGAAGCAGGTTCTTTTTTGTTATTCATTGTTCCAAATCCTCCTCGCTTAATTGAATGACAGAAACCGCGTTATTATACTGCTTTAAAATGCGCAAACGATCGTCGATCTCATCATCCATATAAGTAGTTAAGAAAATGATCTCGGCGTTGTTCAGTCCGTCATCAATGTCATTTTGCAAAAGAAGCTTGATGGACAGTCCATCGGAAATGCGAAGTGCTGCAAAGCCGCGCATGATCTGCTTATAATGCTCATCACTGGACTGCATAGGGAAGCGGATGGAGCGCTCGGTTTCGGTAGGGCAGTTACCGGCAAAGCCTACCTTGCACCCATTGTTCACGGCATCGCGAATAAGGGCTGAGGCAACTGACAGACCGTATTCCATGAGCTTATCATAGTTATCGTAAAGACCCTTGCCTGCGTTTTGCAGATGGAAATTCAGATAGACCATGAAAATTCTGCCGGTACAGTAGTCCTTGATATTGACCATGATATCGGAAGCGTTGTTGATGGGGTGTCTTGCAGTAGCTTTGTAGTTGATCATGTTCATAGAGTCACCAAAGCGGTACTCGCGAATACCTGCAAAGGAGAAGGGGTCTTGGATCAATCTTCTTTTAGAGGTATACTCGCCCAGCAGACAGGACACGGGGAAAGAGTTGATCATGGGATCAACCAGTGCGGGATATACATAAAGCTCTGCGGGCGCATCTACAAACAAAGGATCGTCTTTTCGGTAGATACGCACCGAGGAGATCTTGTAATATCCGCGTTTTTCACAAAACACCTCATGGTGTCGTTTTGTTTGCATGAAGGGCAGCAGGGTGAAGCGGCTGAGTACAGGCTCTTGCTCATCGCCTGCTTTCACACCGGGTTGAGGTTTGGCGCCGTCCAGCCACAGACCACCTAAGAAGTATTCTTCCACATCCACCTTGAAAAGAGGGAAGAACGTGGGGTTATAGATGGTCTCTGTCAGCGTAACGGTCTCGCCCGCATAAACATTTTTCGTTGAAAACTCTCTTTTGTAAACCAATCGCGCCAAATACTTGCCCTTCATCTTTTTGTAGATGATCACTAATACCAAAAACAGGATCAGTAAAACCAAAAAGATGATAATGATGGAGACAAGCCATGGGCGCTTTGAAAAGAACTCCATGATGGCGACCAGGTTTTCATTAAAATCGAGTATAGAATTATAAAGACTGTTAAAGAAACGACTCACGGTTCTTACATCCTTTTCGTATATTAGTTGTATACGCCGTCAAACACGGTTTCGGTGGGAACAGGTGCTTTTTCAACAATGTCCTTAATGACTTCTTCGCCTGCGTTTAACTTCAAGCGCGCAGAGGAGGTCATCATCAAACGGTGTGCAAGGGTAGGCACTGCCATCTTCTTTACGTCATCGGGCAGAACATATTTACGTCCTTCGATAGCCGCCATACACTTGGAAGCCTTCATCAGCGCCAGTGCACCTCTGGGGGAGGAGCCAAGCACCACGGAGGGATAGCTTCTTGTTGCCTCTACGATGAAGGTGATGTATTTCAGTACATCTCTATGGATGTAAATATCATTGAGATCAGCCATTGCCTCAAGCACATCTTTATGGTTTGATACGGGCTTAAGGGAGGTCAGAGGATTGTTGCGGTTGAAACGCTCAAGCATATACAC
>JAFTMP010000261.1 GCA_017452335.1 Clostridia bacterium | reverse complement strand
AGCATCTTTAAATGAAAGATCGAAGGTTGCTTTTTCATATTTCTCCAAATCCGTGCCCACATTGATACACACACCCACGTAGCCATACTCGTTTTTCAGCTCTGCAATGGAGGTATCCAGCGGCGCAGTGCCTTGCAGTACAGTTCCGTCTTTTTTTGTAAAAGAGTAGGTAATATCGGTATTTTCGGAAAGCTGCAGACCTGCATCACGGTAGGTGCAGTCGAAAAATACGATCAAGCGCTGATTTTCAAGAGAGGGATTTCTTCCGTCAATTGTAAAAGGCGCCTTGCCGTCTGCCAAAAGCTTCAACACACCGTCCTCGGGAAAAACATAAGGCTCTTCCTTTTCGGGAGATTGTGAGGCACCGGCAGTCTCCTGCTCGCTTAACTCCGCCGAAGATGCGGGCGCATCGGGCGTGTTTGGCGCTCCTTCATCCGATGAACCGGATGGAGAGGCGCAAGCTGAACACAGCAGGCAAAGAGCGCAGATGAAAGAGAGAACGAAAATCGAAGCAGAGCGTTTCATAAGTTGTCCTTTCGCAAATAAAGCATTGATCGAATGGTTATATCCGACATCTTATTATACCATAAATCTCCCGGTTTTTCAACAGTAAATTAGAGCGAGCGCATCAAATCTTGAAATCTATCATCACTACGAAGCACATCAAACTCGTTCTCCTTTAATTGCCTTGCAAGCTCTTGAAGGGCAGGGCAGTCATTTGTGTGCAAAAACGTGCTTGTATCGACCGTAAGCTTGTCAAACAATGGGGATGTATAACGATACTCACCCGGGGCATCAAACTCGATTTTGTCCATCTCGGCTGCATGATATTTTGCTTTTGTCAGATGCTCCAAAGCGTCTGAAGACCGCTCTTCCTTTAATGCTTTCTTGCTGTTTGTAAGCTCATAAAAAAACATGATGTAATGTTCATCAAGGTAGTTCTCATCAGGAAAAAACAGCTTGATGATGCCAACCGCGACTTGAAGGTGGTACTCGTCAAAAAAGTAGTTGAGCTTCGATAAAAGATGACCGTACTCCTTCTTTAAGAGCTTTTGCTTGTACTTGATCAACTCCTCACCTTCAAGATAATACTGTTCGATCTCGTCTCGCTTTTCTTCGGGATAGAGCAGGGCATATTCCATTGCCTCTTCCTTTCGTCCCGCATAGGATAACTGCTGTACGATGGCTGCAATCGCAGTCTCCCGAAGCTTTTCGTCGGTTGTGTTTTCAATCACGATTTTATAGCATTGAATTGCTTGTGCACGTTCCGCTTGATACCGTTCATTATCCTCGTAAGAAAAGCAATGCATATCAAGAGCCATCGCCAGCCGATTCATCCACTGCATATCACCGGGATACTCACGAACAGCACTGCGGCAGATCTCCAAGCGCTTTTCAAGATCGCCGCTTTTCCACGTTTCCTCATACGCATCCAAGTATTCTTTTTTTAGCAGCTCTTCCTTAGACTGCTCGAATCCCAAAAGCGTATCAGTAGAGATACCAAACAATCTTGCCAGGGGAATGATAAAAGACAGATCGGGTGTCGCCACGCCCGTTTCCCATTTACTGACCGACTGGTAAGATACGTTCAGACAGCCCGCAAGCTGTTCTTGTGTCATATCCTTTGCGCGACGCAGCTCTCGAATTTTTTTGCCCAAATGATTTTCCATAGTTATGATTTCCTCATCAAATAATTTTTAGGTGTGCACATCCTTGAGCACATTGTATCATAAATAGTGGAACATGACAATAACCGCAATAGAGAGAATAATTCGCTTCGAAAGCGAGTTTTTGTTGAAAATATATTGCCGCATGGGGCACCAGCCATTGTCCATAGGTGATAAACTGCCACAGGATGGAATTGCAGAAGATATCACACATTCCGCCATGACATCCTGCAAAAAAGACAGCAAAGCGGCACACTCTTCCGAGTACGCCGCTTTTGTGTCGTATTTAGTGATTGGTTCATAAGGATTTTTGCCGCACCGCCTGCACTAAAATAGATTACAGTAGGATTGCAGTTTTCATAACTTTTTGATCCAGAGCAGTTTGGCACTGCGCGGTTCTTCAAACTGAATTGAAAGACTGCCCATGCTTTCGATCTCCTTGCCGCTGTCCTCATCCCGCAGAACAAAGTCTCCGCAATCCTTAGCAAAAGGTAATGACAAATTCAGCGTATCAAGAGGACAGCACTCCTGTCTGAATGCGAAGAGCACGCCCTCCTCCTTGTCGGGGTCAAAATAGCAAAAAGCGGTAAAGCTTGTGTTATCGTATTCTTTGTGCCAAGGAGTGAGGGTATAAAACTCCTTCAACAGATAGGGGCGCACCTTTTTCCATTCGTTCAGCCCGAAGCGAAGGATAGAAAAATCTTGATCGGGATCTTGCACAAACTGGGAATCCACATTCAACGATGCAAGATAGGATGCTCTCCAGATATAAACATCACTGTCGCCGGTGAGGGCAAGCTGAGTCTTTTTCTCTTTTGTATTTGCACCGCAAAATGGGATCCATTTATTAAAAGCGGTGGTCATTGAGAGACGAAGCGCCGTATTGGTTCTATCTGTATCGCTTCGCAGGAGCGGCACGCCTCTTCGCATAGACTCCAGGTCATTACGTCCGCCACCCGATGCGCAGGAATCTACAAACCCGCATCCGCCGTAGGACAGAGTACACTTGATGATGTCATCCCACATTTTGTAGTGTGCATCAATGAATTTGCATTCGGTGATACCACTGCGGTTTTCTCCCTCGATACCGTCAAGATGTCTCCAAAGCTTGCCAGCGTTGCAGTTGTTGTCTTCACGGTAGATGTCCACATGGTTTTCGCGAAGCATTTTGCAGATCCGCTCGGTGGTCCATTTCAAACACTCGGGATCCCCGATATTGTTTGAAATCACAGGCTCGCCCTCCACTCTGATTGCCCACCGAAGATCATACCCAAAATTCTTGGCAAGATTTTCGGGATCGGTAACTCTTTCGGGCTCAAACCATACGATGGTACGCATACCGTGATCCCTTGTGAAGTCGGTGGATTCGCGGAAGGTCTTGCCCGGCCACTTTACGGGGTCGAGCTCCCAGGTGCCCACCGTTCCCCACCAATTGGTTTCTTCACTGCGCCCGTCGGGACGCACATACCAGCCTGCATCAAACCACCGCACGTCCACCTTACAATCCTCCTTGAACATCTTTTCAAGGGAAGGACGCCAGGTGGAGTATCTTTCGGAAATGCTTCCGTCCGAATTGGGAAGTCCGGTGTCGCTGGCAAGACAACAGGAGGAAAAGGGCTCGATCTCACGCCCCGTGGAATCCTGCTTGGGGATGTTGTGTGCCATGTACCAGCTTCTCCAGTAGTTTGTGGCATACTGCTCGTTTCTCACGGTATAGGGAGCGATCACAAAAAGGGCAGTGCGGATCTTCTCGCCCGGCTTCAAATAGGTCTTTAAGTTGTTTACAGAGCTTGCGGTATAGACCGTTTTTTCACCGTCGGAGGTGAAGCGCGCATTCCACGTGCCCGCCCAGCCGATGGCAAGCATGGCGCCGCCCTCGCCGTATTCCAGATTGAAGTAGGGGAAATTGATGTGGGTGGCTCTGCCCGAATCCGAGGAATAAGATACGTCCATTCCTTCAAGGTCAAGGCTGTAGGGCTGATATTGATTGACACTGTCACCAAGGATGCCTTTCAATGTGGGGCGCTTGCCACAAAACTCAACAGCGCTTTTGACATCTTCAAGGACCTTGCTGTTTTCTGTCCCGTTATTTTCAAACCAAACGGTCCATTCGGTGGCACCGTGGGAAGGGTAATGGGCAAGAAGCAGCACAACAGTAAGCTCTCCTAAAAGATCATAGCAGAATGTTGCCTCCTGTTTTCCGTTTTTATTACAAACAGTCTTTTTAAGCAGATTGAGATCCCCGCTTGAAAAGCCGTGATAAGTCTTGTTGTTATACGTAAAGTGAAAGGGGATTTTGCCTTGATCTTCGAGTAATTCCGCGTACAGCGCATCCCACATCGGATTGGTATAATCTCTTTTCATGAAAACTCTCCTTTTTATTGAAAATAAAGCATCTAACGACACATCCTGTCGCCGCCATTTACCTTAATGTAAATGATTATATCACAAAACCTATTGCTTTTCAACCGATATAATAAAAATGCTTTTCGCTACGGCGAAAAGCCACATCTGCCACCTTTTTACTACTCTCAAGAATGAAAAAGCAAAACCTTCCCGAATTTCGTGCGAGAAGGTTTTTGGGTAAAGGTGTCGAAAAAGATGCAATTGCTTGTTTCTATATCATAGTGAAATATTTTGCCTTGTGGCAAAATTTGAAATAATGTGCCAAAGCACATTGTGAAATATTGCTCCTTCGTCGCAATGTGAAATGAAATTTGCCCACGTTCGCAAAGCGAACATTTCACATTTGCGAAGCAAATATTTCACGCAGTAAGCGGAGCGTCTGCATTTCACTTGCCCGAACGGCAAATTTCGTTGAAAAAAGCACTTGCATTGCAAGTGCTTTTTTCATGGTTGCGGGAGTGGGACTTGAACCACACGACCTCCGGGTTATGAGCCCGACGAGCTACCAACTGCTCTATCCCGCGATATTTAATTGTGGTGAATCACACGTTGGTGTGGTGCCGGTGACCGGGGTCGAACCGGTACGAGATTTAAGTCTCACGGGATTTTAAGTCCCGGGCGTCTGCCTATTCCGCCACACCGGCATATTCACCAGCAGGGAAGAGTATATCACAGATCTACTCTTTTGTCAACCCCTTTTTTTGAAAAACTAAAAAAATGTTTCAACTTTTTTTGCTGAAAAATTCGTCTCCAAAACCATGCCGTCGTGTGTTGCTCGGTCACAGACATGTTACATTATAAACAAGGAGCCGCCTTGCTTTGGCAAAACGGCTCCTTTACTTTTAAATACTACATTTACCGAATACCGTATCTTTCGATGATATAGTCCATATCTTTATCGCCTCTGCCCGAGAGGTTGATCAGAATCGAGCCCTTGCCCATTTTTTCAGCCAGCTTCATTGCATACGCAACAGCGTGTGCACTTTCAATGGCAGGAATAATGCCCTCCAGACGGGACAGGGTAAAGAAGGCGTCAATGGTCTCATCATCGGAGATCACATCGTATTTTACTCTGCCAAGATCATGCAGGAATGCATGCTCGGGGCCAGAGGAAGGATAATCCAAACCGCTTGCAACAGAGTAAACGGGGGCAGGATCGCCGTTTTCATCCTTGAGCATGATGCTGTTAAAGCCGTGCATTACACCCTCGGTGCCGTAGGTCAAGCTTGCCGCGTGATCGCCCAGAGCCGTGCCTCTGCCAAGGGGCTCAACGCCGTAAATATCCACGGGGTAATTTAAGAACCCTGCAAACATGCCTGCCGCATTGGAGCCGCCGCCCACGCAAGCAACCACTGCATCGGGCAGTTCTCCTGTCATTTCCACAAACTGTTCTCTTGCTTCAATACCCACAACGCTCTGGAAGTCTCTGACCATCATGGGGAAGGGATGAGGACCTACTACCGAGCCGATGCAGTAGATGCTGTTTTTATAGTCCTTTGCATACGCGGCAAAAGCAGCATCAACGGCTTCCTTCAATGTCTGAAGTCCGTCGGTGACTTCAACCACATTGGCACCCAAGATCTTCATTCTCGCAACATTGGGCGCCTGCTTTTTGATATCTACCGCGCCCATGTAAATGTCGCACTCCATGCCGAAATATGCGGCAGCAGTCGCCATTGCTACACCGTGCTGACCTGCACCGGTCTCTGCAATTACCTTTTTCTTGCCCATATACTTTGCAAGAAGTACCTCGCCCATGCAGTGGTTCAGCTTGTGTGCACCGGTGTGGTTTAGGTCCTCTCTTTTGGCATAAAGCTGAACGTTACCCAGCTTGTTGGAAAGGCGCTCCAAATGGGACACAGGGGTGGGTCTTCCTTGGAATTCCTTGCGGATGCGGCGCAGTTCACTGATAAACTTTCCGGATTTGCAAATGGTGAAGTACGCCTCTGTAATCTCAGCCATGGCGTTTTTCAAATCATCGGAGATATAAGAACCGCCATACTTGCCGAAATAACCGTTTGCATCGGGATAATTTTTAAAATAGGTATCAAATTCGATTTCATTATATTTCATGATCGTTCTCCTTTTATTCTATAACATTCAAGTTGAAGTTTAATCTTTTGGATCAAATCAAGCGCCGCCATCGTTTAGTTAAAAGTATCATGTGTTCCTCCAAATCCGTGTTCTGCCGGCAAACAAAAAGTCCTCGACAGAATCAAACATTCTGTCAAGGACGAATATACAAAGCGTATGATCCGCGGTGCCACCTTGATTTGCAGAGAAGCCTGCACACTTTGCGGGATACCATAATATCCCCGACATCTGACGCCTGTCCTACGTTGCGAAATACTAAGCGGCTCGCTGTTTCTTCGCACCCTCTGCGGTCCATTTGCCAATTTGTTTCCAACCCGATTCTCAGCATCGCGGGCTCTCTGTGTGGGCATGACTGACTTTATCTCCGCATCAACGGTTTAAAATTTAATTGATGTACACATCTTAGCACCGAAAAATCATTTTGTCAAGAGTTTTTTTGAATTTTTAAAAAGATTATTCTTTGTCAGCATCCTCAATGGGCTCTTGGAACATCTTCAGTGCAATTTCAATGTTGACAGGATCGGTGGCGGTAATACGGATCACCACAAAAACGCCTTCGTTTGTCTTGTATATATAGGTGTATTCAAAGTATCCAACTAATCCTGCAGAAGAGGAGGTATAGTAAGTGAGGGGAATGGCGGTGTAGGTCTTTCCCGCAATCGTTTGATTATATCGTTCGGCAATAGAGTAGGTTCCGGGCTTGTTATTCTTTTGAGTATTCAAAACAAAGGCATCCGCATACTCTTTTTGAGTATACGTCTCCGTGGGCTTTTCTAAGGTCACCACTACGGCACAGTAATCCGAGCTGATTACCACATCATTAAGGACCCCGCCGTCTTTAGAATATACATATCCCAAATTCTCACGGATCTTTTTGTCGCTGTATCGGTCAAACAGTTCATTTGAACAGATCACAAAATCCCCATAGGAGTTATAATAGATATAGCCGTCCCACGAGCCTCTGGCAATGGAGGAGGGCGCAGAGCATGCGCAAAAAAAACATACTGTAAAAAGCAACAGAGCAATAATTTTTTTCATAAAAATCCTCAGAATACGGTCTATCGTTATTTTGTTTTCGCTTTATTCACATAAAATTGACTTTTATACATTATAACCATAGTCATCTTTTTTGTCAAGTGCGATTGACAAATATGTTAGGCTGTGATACAATATAGCTGTGAAAGGATTGCATTTTAGATAGGTGAAAAAATGGAAAAAAGAAAAGTTTTACTGATCGTCAATCCCCGTGCGGGAAAAATGACCTTTCGAAATAGTTTTTATTCCGTGGTGCGTAAGCTCTCCGATGCAGGTTGCGATGTGAATGTGCATTTTACTACCGCTTGCGGGGATGCCACCGAAACGGTGGTCCAAAGAGGCGGCGATTTTGATTCCATCGTTTGCTGCAGCGGAGACGGGACGTTAAATGAGACAATTACCGGTATGCTTCGTTTGGGCAAACAAATTCCTCTTGGCTACATTCCCTGCGGCTCCACAAACGATTTTGCCGCAACGCTGGGGATCGTGGGTACACCCTCGCGCATCTGTGACGACATCATATCAGGAAACGATGTGGTCATTGATGCAGGGCAGTTCAATGACCGCTACTTCACCTATGCCGCCTCCTTTGGCGCGTTTACGGCGATCTCCTATGAAACGCCCCAGGGGCTCAAAAATGCGTTGGGGCATTTTGCATACGTTTTAAACGGCGCAAAGGAGCTTATCAGCATTCCAAGAGTCAAAATGAAGGTCATCACCGATGATTATGAGGAAGAGGGAACCTTTTTCTACGGCGGTGTGACCAATACCACCTCCATCGGCGGTCTGTATTCACTGCCCGAGGAGGAGATCTTCCTTGATGACGGTCATTTTGAGCTTTTGATGATCCGTGAGCCCAAGCACTATCAAGAGTACAGTGAAACACTTTTAAATCTTGCTGTCCGTAATTTTGATGACCCCAATATTCTGTATTTGCACGCTAAAGAGATCCGATTTGAATCGGAGGAGCCTGTGTCTTTCACACTGGACGGTGAATTTGGCGGAAGCGGAAGAAGTAATACCATTAAAGTCCTCAACAAAGCTATCCGTGTGAACGGACATCTGTAAAATCGACGAAAAGGAGGTGACGGAAATGGAATACTTGGATCTTTATGATGAAAATGCCAAAAAAACAGGTCGGGTGATCGTGCGCGGTACACCCATCAGGCAAGGAGAATATTCCATGTCTGTTCACCTTTACATTTACAATGCAAACGGCGATTTTCTCCTCCAAAAGCGCTCTAAAAACAAAAAGTCTCTTCCGGGCATTTGGAGCGTTACCTGCGGTGCCGTTTCTTCGGGAGAGGACAGCATTCAGGCAGGCATTCGTGAAGCAAAGGAAGAGGTTGGTCTTGACCTGAGCGAAGAGATGCTTGAGTTTGTGGCGCGCATTAAGAGAAGGCGCAGTTTTATTGACATCTACTTTGTCAAGGCGGAATTTTCAATCGAAGAATGTACTTTGCAAAAAGAAGAGGTGGAAGAGATCAGACTGTGCAAGGGAAAGGAGCTGTTGGGGATCATCGGTTCCTCCGAGCGCGTCAACGGCAGTTACTCTGCCGCCGTTTCCTCTGCCATGAGAAAAAGAGGATTACTTGAAAAATAAAGCACATACTCTTATCGGAAAAATAGAATAAGGGTATGGGCATAGTCCGACAGCATTTGTATTTAAAAAACAGCAGTCTACAGAAAGCGTGTCATACAAATGCAAACTGGCAATAAAAACAGAAGAGAGAGTAATGCGGAAGTATAATTCCGTAAAACTCTCTCTTTTCTGCTTTTTTATGAGTGATATTCTTTGCTATCGCAAAGAGTGATATTGCCCTTCGGGCAGTGATATTGTTCGGCTATGCCTCACAGTGATATTCTATTCGCCAGATAACTCGCGCAGCGAATATCACTCGGCGTAAGCCGAATATCACTGCGTAGCAATATCACTCGCCTGCACTCACCTTGTGAGTGCCGCGAATAGAACTGGCGTGATACTCCAAGCGGAGTATCACGCCAAAGACTGCTGATTTTTTGCTTTTTAAAGCTCATCATGAAAGAGTATGTGACCAAAGAAGACTTCCAGATCGTCATGCATTGCTTCCTCGGTTTCATAGGAACGGTGCGCCTCGCTAATCCAGTTTTTTTCGTTGTAGTCGTAGTGCTCCAAAATGCATTCCCATTTGCCCTCACTTGCTTTGGAAAAGATCATGCGCTTTGAAAAATCATAGAAATAGCGCACACGCTGAAGATTGGGATAATTCGAAAGCCCTAAATTTTTATTCTGCTCTGCCAGTGTGGAGAGCAGGCGGTGGGCATAGTAATTGGCATTGCGTGTATTTTCGGTAACACGGGAGGTCTGTAATAAAAGCATCAACCACAGCAGTACCTCGATAAAGAGAAAGAGCAAAAATGATTTTATTTGCCGATTATCAAACTGTGCAGGGTCCGCATCACCCGTGAAATAGGACGCGAGCAAAATCAGTCCAACAGAAATAAGAAAAAGCACCACCAAGGAAAGCATGCGAAAACCGGCAGTTTTTCCGTTTTTTCGCATTTGCTCCTCGCCTTTTTTCGTTTCAAAGTCACTTTGAGGAATGTGTCCCACAATATACCGATAAAGCTCGCGAGCATTTTTTAAAAGAACACCTGCTTATATTTTTCATTCTTTAATCTGAAAAATAACGCCTGGTTGTGCATCCACATATATTCAATATCGTCGTACTTCAAGAAAAAAGAAGAAATACCGTGCTTTGCGCGAATACCTGTTTCATCAGCTTTAAAATACATACGCGTTTTAAAGATCAGCGAATAAAGACTCCCTGCTAAGGAACCTGCGCCCGCAGTAGCAAACAGGATGGAAAGAAGCATTCCCACAATATTCTCATTTGCATAAGCATTCACAGCAAAATATCCGAATCGCCCCGCAATAAACGCTCCTGCCAGCATGCTCATGACATACAGCAGTTTGTTTTTTTGAAATTTTACAAAACTTCCTTCCATAGTTCTCCTACAAGTTTAAATCAAGGTATATGCCAGTTCTGTTACCAACACCACCGCGCAGGTAGACGCGGCAACAACGATCAGACTCTTCTTGAAATACGCAAGCACGCAGGCAGCAATTGAACCCAAAATCGCACTGAGCAGATGGTCTGTATCGTGAACCATGGCGGGAAAAGTCATTGCCGCCAAGCACGCATAGGGGACATAATACAGAAAAGAGCGCACAAAACGGTTGGTGATCTGTGTTCGAAAGATGGTCATGGGAAGCAGTCGGATCAAATAGGTGGTCAGCGCCATAACGGCGATATAAATAAAAATATTCACTGTGCCGCCACCTCGCTTTCTTCACTTTGTTCATCCTTGATCGGGAAGAGCAGTGCCCCCAGCACAGATGCAATGACGGTACAAATAACCACAGACAGACCGCTTGAAATGCTGTTCAAAAGAGGTATATAATAAAATGCAAAGGAGCATACCAGCGCCGCAAGCACCACCGCAAGCACCGGCTTTTCTTCCCGCGCCTTGGGAATGAATACTGCAATAAACATACCGTATATGGCAACACCCAGGGCCGTTCCCACAGTTGTGGGCAGGAGATTTCCTGCAAGGGCACCCAAAAGCGTCCCCGAAGTCCATCCCACAATGGGCAAAAGCCCCAAGCCTGCCATATAGATGGGCGTTAAGGGATGATATACCGACATGGCAGTTGCAAAGATCTCATCGGTATTCACAAAAGCCATGGCAAAGCGGGCAGGCAGAGAGGCATGCTTGCCGATCTTTTGAGAAAGGGAAAGACCCATCAAAAAATAGCGGCTGTTGATCACAAGCTGTGTTAAGACCATCTGCCAAAGCGCTTGGCTTTCAACGATCACGGACAGTCCCGCAAACTGTCCCGCGCTTGTCAGGTTGGTAAGCGATATTAAAGTTGCTTCAAAGGCAGAAATACCGCTTGAAGCGGCAAGGGTGCCAAACCCAAAGCTGACCGCCAAATAGCCGAGCGCAATGGGCAGACC
Organism: Clostridia bacterium; assembly: GCA_017452335.1. Classification (GTDB taxonomy): domain Bacteria; phylum Bacillota; class Clostridia; order Oscillospirales; family CAG-272; genus UBA11512. The sequence continues at coordinate 18,296 of JAFTMP010000261.1, read as the reverse complement.
GTCCCGAAGTCCTTTTATAAAGAGTTTCTTATTCATCTAAACACTTCCTTTTCCGATATACGATTATAGCACAAAAAAGAAAGTTGTCAAGAAGGAGAGGGGAAAAATACACTGATTTGGTCCAAAAAACACGCTCTGTGCTCACTGCAATTGGTATGATGCGGATTCAACGAACCTTGAAATAATTTTCTAAAATGCGGTTATTGCCAAGAGAAAAGCTTCATGACACGGAGCGATTCCATTTTTGTCAAAATAATGTAAAAGGCAGTATAGACGTGTTCTTCTTTCTTGCATCCTTACTGAAATCATGGTTATTTATGCTTTCTTGGTGAATATCCGAAATGTTTTCTGTACGCACGGCTAAATGAATATATAGAGGTATATCCCAACTCATCTGCCACTCTTGTTACGGAATGCTTCTGCAGCAATTGATTGGCATAATCCATTCTTTTTTGATTACGGTACTCAATTAAGCTGATTCCGAAAACCGATTTGAATTTTTTCTCCAGATAAAACTTACTATATGAAAATCGCTTGGCAAAATCATCCAAACTCATTTGGATCCCGTTTCCGGAGTCAATGTAATCTTTGATCTGATGGGCTACGTTTAGGGGAGCGCATTCTTCTAAGATATTCGGAAAAGTTGTATTTATAAACAAAGACAGCAACTGTACCATAAAAGCTTTTTTCATAAGCGGGTCGGTTTCTTTGGATATAATCTGATAAAAAACATCAAGAAATTTTTCTTTATTTGTTACGGTAATGAACGGCGTGACCGCATAATCAGAGAAATAATCTGTGTGTATCCAGTTCCGTTCACTCTCTGTCATAGCATCAATATCCTTGAATGATACCGGTATTTTTTCGCTGAGAGGGCGAGACGTTATGTCAAAATGAATGTGAGGTTGAGATATTTCCGTGCAATCAAGCTGAAAGCTATGCGGTATTCCGGGGCGGATAAAAATAATATCCCCGGATTGACAATGATACGGCTTCTCACCATATACAAATGTAAATTCCCCTCGTTCCAAATAAATCAATTCGTAATCATAGATAATGCGGCGCATAATATTGTGTCCCGCCGGAATGATAGATTGCATCGCCACACGAATATGAGGATTGATAGACGATAAGTACATAGCGTTTCTCCAAACAAGAATTGTTAAATTAAAGAGCAATATTCAGTATTTACATTTTATCATAATTTTGATAAAATTTCAATAGGATAAAAAACCACAAGCAAGGAGAACAATAAATGTTAAATGAACTTACATTAAAAAAAGACATTAACACATTTTCCGTCTGTCCCGAAAATCCAACGGGCAAAAAGGGAGAGGGCGCAAAGGCAACGCTTGATAAAGGCAGCGCGGCAAGGGCAGCAAGGGAATTAGGCCAAGGTTGGAAGGTCAATCCTTACATCATAGTGCAGGCAGGAGAAACAGCAACGCTTGCTGATATCCGCGGCGAAGGTGCCATCAAACATTTTTGGATCACAGATAATGCAAAGTGTGGCAGACAGCTTATCCTGCGCATTTATTTTGACGACTGCGACACGCCCGCTGTCCACGCTCCGTTGTCTGATTTTTTTGCAAACGCAGATTACAACGAGTATCGGCAGATCAGCAGTCTTGCTATGTGTTACAATCCTCGCAAGGGCATGAATTGCTATTTTGAGATGCCATACTTTAAAAGTTTTCGCGTAGAGCTTGAAAATATCGGCGCAACTGCGGCAAACGTATATTATCAACTTGACTGCGAAGAGAAAAAGCTTCCGCCTAATAGCCTGTATTTCCATGCACAATTCAGACGTGTGAATCCTTTGCCGTATAAATCTGTTTACACGATTCTTGACAAGATTCAGGGAAATGGCTTATATGTTGGCACATACCTGCATTGGGGCGTAAAATCCAATGGTTGGTGGGGGGAAGGTGAGATCAAGTTTTACATCGACGGCGATACGGAATTCCCCAGTATTTGCGGTACGGGCACAGAGGACTATTTTTGCGGTGCTTACGATTTTGGTGTGGACGGAAAATATACCGAATTTTCTACACCCTATACAGGACTTTCCAAAGTCGGATATACCGATGGTATGTACCAATCACAAAGGTATTTTGATATGTACCGTTGGCATATAACTGATCCGGTTTACTTTAAAGAAGATCTGCGGGTAACCATACAGGCTCTTGGTTGGAGAAGTGAAGAAAGATATCTCCCTCTGCAGGATGACATCTCATCTGTTGCATACTGGTATTCGGACAATCTTGACGATGCTTATTTGCCTATGCTGTCAGCTGACGATCTCGAGCTGATATAAATTGATTTGTATGTTTGTGTTCATATGCACCCACAAAAGTCAAGCGCTTTTGGGTGCATATTTTTTATTTCCCAAAAAGAACGAGTTCGGTAAAATACCAAACTCGTTCTTAGGTGAATTATCTGCCTTTTCTTTTTGGATCACTTTATCTCGCGGTGCGTCTTTTAGTTCGTTTGGTTCAGATGGCAGTTCTCTTCTTGAAAACTACTGCCAGAGCCCCAACCGCCGCCACTACTGCCATTACTGCTACTGCAACAGAAGCATACACAATCGCGTCGCCTGCCTGAGGAGGTTCGGGCTCTACCGGAGGATCAACGGGCTCCTCGTTGGGTTCAACATAGTCGTGAGGAACGTCGTTGATGATCACTTCGGGTGCTTTAGTCCAATCACTGAACTGGCCTTCGGGGGTAGAACCGGTGAACAGCAACTGCTCACCCTTGTAAACATCCATAGTGATGGTGTAGGCATTGCCTACTACTAAAGGAATATTGTACTCAGTGAACGCAAAACGGAAGAACCAGGGAGATGCAGCATAGATCTCAATGTTGGGTGTATCAAAGAAATACTCGGGGATGATGTAGGTCTTATCTGCTGTTTCATCGGTCAGAGTGAGCTTCAATTTGTAGGTGCCATCTGCCAAACCGTTCATAAGCAGGCTGTTCAGCATACCGTCTTCACCTGCAGTAATGCCTACCAGGGCGTTGGTCTTACCACCCCAGTTTTCCCATTGACCGTAAACGGAGGGACCTACGGTAATAGTAACAGTAGAGGTCGGTTCCTTGGGAGCGGTAACAGGCAGGTTGGCATTCGCGTCAACCCATGTGCCCGTAACAGCCAATTCTGTGAAGTGGAAACCTACGTTGGCATTGTTATACATGCCGTAGTATCGAATATAACGACCCTGCACGGGGGTATCGAGCGTTACTGTATAACCATCGGCGGTGCAGTTATCGTCGTTTGTCTTGCCTTCGATCTTTGTCCATGTAGAGATATCGGCAGTATTATCGGTTGCAACATATGCATCCCATTTGTAATTGCGGTTAGTCAAAGTCCATGCAGATATAGTTTCGATATTGCACAGCGTACCAAGGTCTGCTTCGATGTAGCAGGTGCCAGCGGTACCGAACGCAGGATCAGTCACGGTAGTAGACCATGCGCCCAGATCCCAATAAGCACCAACATCGCCGTCAGCCATAGTGGGTATTTTAGTAGTGCCGTCTTGCCCCCATGTAAAGGTTGCATAGTCAGTCAATGCGATGGCTTCAGCGGAGGAAGTGAAGGCGAAGGTTGCCATGCAACCCATTACCATCATAACCGTCAGCAGAAGCGCGAGAATGCGTTTAGAGTTCTTCATAAAAGATCTCTCCTTTCTAAAAATATACAAAAATTTATATAGAATATTACATTTTTAAAATGTAAACCTATATCGTTTTTTAAAGTGATGTAGTGGCTTCGCGATATCCACTAACCCCAAAAGACGCACCGAAATGATCTTTGGACGAATCAATCATGATTTTGCTTTTTTGATGGAAAAATAGTCTATTCCCACCATATAATCGGTAGCTGCCTGGTTTTTACCGGTGATTACGATTTTTAACTCATTATACCCGGACTTCAGAGAGACAACACCCAGATCCTCCGTGCAATGGATCACACCGTTGTGGCAAAAATCCAAATCGGAAGCTATCTTTTGTCCGTTCACATATATGTCCACTATTCCATAGTCGATTGCCTGAGTGAAGGCACCCGTTATGTCGTAATCTCCCGCTTCGCTTACGAGTATTTTAAGAGTAAGTGTCGAGGATTTATTCCCGCCTCTCCACCATAACTGCTGCGATCTGCTCCATTTAGAACCAATTCCCGACATTTCCTGCACAGACGTGTATCCGCCTGATACGGCACTTCCTGTGATCAGACTTTCGCCTTCATACCGATACTCGATTCTTTCGTCCTTTTTTGCATTTAACCTGCTTACTTTGCAGTATTCGGAAAGATCTATATTTTCAGTGCCGCTATATTCGCTTGCAGGTATCAACAATAAGAAGTCAACTCCAAAGTAGTAGCCGCTTGATAATGTGTTCTTTCCGGTAACGGTAAATCTGACCGTATTAGAAAGTCCTGCAGTGAGTTCTGCCTCTCCGATCGGATAAAGATAATCCGCAAGAACTGCGCCTGTATAGCAGTCAATCTCATTTCCAAGTTCCTTCCCGTTTACCGATACCTTTATCTTGGCGTAGTCGGGGGCAGTGGTAAAGGAAGCAATCAGCATATATTTACCGTCAGTCATTGCAGGCAGGACATATTCCGCATACTTTCCGACACTCAATCCCTTTATAAACAGATGCTTATCTTCACTCCACTCACCGTGGAAATTGAGAAGAGACTGCGGAGCCTGCGAGATGTCCGGGGAGTTTGATCCAACATACCTAAGATATTCTCCCTCAGTGAAGTTTGTGATCAGTGCTCCGGGGTCGGGCGTGAAATACGACAGTAGTTTTTCCGTCTCTACCTCATTTCCTTTTACTACGGAACCTGGAGTAAGGTAATAATACGCGGTGTATCCGTACGTTACGTGTTCATCAGAGTAGTATTTTTCAAAATACCCGTCAAAGCTTTCGTAAAACGGAATACTGTCTGTTACGAGCAGTCTTGTCAAAGAACGGTTGCCTTTATAATATGCACCTCCGAAACAGTAGGATTGCGAGTGAAACGCGCGGTTAAAAAGACCCGAATCACACCTGGCATATCCAAAAAAGTCCTCCGTGCCCGTACCGAACCACGACGGAAACGCTTCTCCGTCAATAAAGAATTTCTCATCGCCTTCGCCCCACCAATGGCTTCCGGGACCTGCATTTGGATCCACTTCATCTGTAGATTTACTTACGTGAAGCGTAAGTCCTACGAGCCGTCCTTCACCCTGTACCGTCAAGAAATTGTGGTCGGGCTTCCTATTTTCATTGTAACTTCCGTTTGTAAAATTTGCACAGAAATATGAAATATTGTCTTGGGTGTGATCCGCTTTTGCAGTCGAGAGTGCCATCATAACATCTACCGAGCCTTCACCGGAATAGTTAAGCTCTATCTTGGCTTCTTCAAGATAAGGCATGTAAAAGTAGTTATAAAATGTCCCGTCATCTCTTACTCCCAGCAAGGCGGTTTTTACTTCTGTCATGCCGTACGCTGAACCGAAGAAATCTCCCAACGGTACATTGACCGATGCATAGGACATCCCATCCCAGTATATTTTCAGGTTAATGCTTTTTAAAAGATTTACAGTATCCAATGCATATTTTTCATCCGGAAGATCCAGACGAATCAGAATACCGTTGATCGCTCCCTTACCTGTGAGAACCTTTTGTGCTGACTTATCTTTTGAGATGGTATACTTCTCAAAAGCAGTATCTTTTGTTCCGCTTGGATTTGTTCCCATTTCTGACAGGTAAAATTCATTCACCTGCATAAGGGCTGCCTTTTGCTCATCAGAGAATTCTGTGGGCATACTTTCCACGCTTTTGCCTTTGGGAAGCGTGGTATAATTTATATGATAGTATTTTCCCCAATCTCCATACGCCACAACACGGCAGGATTTATTGTAAGTGATCGGAAGATAGGAATTCTTTCCTCTTGCTGTGTCCTCGTAGCATAAGCCCTTATATATAAAGGGTGATTTTGCGCAGTTGAAATAATCGGCAAAAGAAAGATCTATTCTCGGCGTTTCTTCACCGTCAATATATATTTTCACTTTACCCGAAGAAGCGGTGGCTGACCAGATCCTTGATATATATCCCGGACCATCCATTTCTGCAATCAAATAGCCGCCGTCGTCGGTCTTTTCGATGTATCCGCTTCCGTCATCATTGGCATTCCAGGAACGATATTGACCGCCGGAAAGTTTGGAAGATCTGTCATAGGAAGTGAATTCATAGGAGCGTTCATCGGAACCGGCATACGACAAATAACGCGTGTCAAGCATTCTGTAAATGATATCCGTATACGTATAATTGTTTTTTTCTATAATCGTCATATCACTTTCGTTCCCCGAGTCAGATGCGCTTTCTTCTTCCGAGTTATGTACACTTTTATCTTCAGAAACCTGTACGTTTTCTTCTCGAGAGTCCTGTACACTTCCATCGCCGGAATTCGTCATATCGTCAGATGTTTGATTAGTTTTCGTTACGTTTGCACACGAACTCAGCAAAACAAACGAAAGTATAAGCGAAAAAAGTCTTGCAACACTGCGTATCTTGATTTTCATAATTTACCCTCCGTTACATCATATTTATCATATTTTGCGGCGATTTCGACTTCTTAAAAAACTTAAGACGCGTTTACATGACCGATCGTTCACCTTGACACCAATAACACCACCTTCTCCATATTTAGAATACTTTATAACACAGTATTTTTCAATATCCAACATTGCACACATTTTAACATTTCTTGTTGTTGTCAAAAGAACGATCGGTGTCATAAATCAAGAAAACAAGAACCGAACCAACTAACACATCGCTATCCGAATGCTTGTTTTTACCCATTGTTCTGCATAAAGCTATCTACCTGTACTCTTGTATGCAAAGATGGGATTGCACCTGACTTTTGGACGGTTAGAGCGCCCATAGCGTTGGCAAAGCGTACCGCCTCACAAAGTTCCTTGCCCTCCATCAGCGCGACTGCCAGCGCTCCGTTAAAACTATCACCTGCCGCAACAGTGTCAACAACGCTCACCCGATATCCCGGGATAAACGTAATCCCCTCCCGCGCAGCGACCAGCGCGCCACGTCCTCCAAGGGTGACAACTACTGTTTTCGTTCCGCAGGTCAGTAGTTTATTTGCCGCAATAATGACTTGCTCATCGGTTTCTGTAGGCAATCCGGTCAACAATGCCAGCTCTGACTCATTGGGGGTAATATAATCGACCAGACTCAAAATTTCATTTTCGAGTTTGACCGCAGGTGCCGGATTAAGCAGAATCTTAACGCCGTATTCATGCGCACGGCGAATAATCTCTTTCGTCACGTCTAATCGCATTTCAAGTTGCAGAATGACCAGTTCCGTCGCCTTGATTATTCCATCTATCTGATCCAATTCTTCAAAACCAAATTCATGATTTGCCGATGCAATCACACAAATACGATTTTGTCCTTCGGCGTTGATTTGAACATGCGCCACAGCGGTAGGCCTATTACAGGAAAAGACATGAGTTGCAGCAATCCCTTCGTCAGCAAGCAGTTTGCGAAATATCCTTCCATTTTCATCGTTGCCAAGCATTCCGATCATTTCCACATCTCCCCCAAGCCGCGATACAGAAATGCATTGATTAGCGCCCTTGCCGCCGAGAAAAATTTCTAATGATGTTCCCAAAACCGTTTCACCTGTCTGCGGAAATTTATCCATTTTTGCTACGTTATCCACAACGAACGAACCTATGACCGTAATTTTTGCCATATCATTTTTCCTCTGTTTTCAGCATTTCTCCCAACGCACCGTTGGGATGGAAGCAATAAAAATCATGTCTCGTGAATTTTTTCCTTTCCGACAATTCACAGGCGATCGCATCGCCCAGCACCAAGGTTAATGTGCTTGATACTGTGGGGGCGAGCCGAAGCGCATCGGCTTCTTCGAGCTTTGGATAAAATATTTGATAGTCGCACTCTTTAGCGAGCTTGCTTTCCTTTCCCGATGTAAATGCCACCGTCACCACACCGTTTCTTTTTAGCGGCGCAACATTCTGTACCACTTCCTGCGTGTTGCCGCTGTTTGAGATCAGTATCGCAATATCTTGTATAGCAATCATACCGAGATCGCCGTGCATTGCTTCGGTGCTATGTACGTAAAAAGATGGAATACCTAATGAAGCAAAGGTCGCTGCCAGCTTTTCACCGATATGTCCACTTTTTCCAACGCCCATAAAGACGATCCTACCTTGGCATGCATGCAGTAAGTTCAATATTTCATCGTATTGACCATCTGTTTCCTCAATCATTTTCATGATGGCATCACATTCGGTCTTCATTACATTCTTGAGCATATTCACCCTCTCCTATTTGCATTTTCATTTCCAAGTAAACCTTTGATTTTATTATACATACTAAGACAAATCTTATCAAGAACAAAAATTATCCACAATTTAACCGATGTTGTCAAATACAAAAAATGTTTCCTTCATTTCCGAATAAGCTCAATACCCGGCTTGAGAGACTTGCTTTCAAGCCGGGTATTTTGAAAATGAAGAGTTTATGCTTCTGTTTGAAAGTACAAAACACTCTAAAGTGGTTTTAATGATTGCCAAAATGCAGACAAACAACTCTTGAAATTTGTGCACAGTCATAACAAAAAATCAAGGTGTATGAGAACCCTTGATTTTTGTTAATTCTCCGTGATAGAAGAAATCGTCTGTAAAACTAAACCTGTGCTTTTTTAACCAGTAACTCTTTCAATGCAATAAATTGTGGCGTATCTTTGATACTTTCAAAATCACCGATATGCTTATTCAGATAGTGTAAGAATGTGGCATAAATATTTTCTTCGTCTTTTTTTCGCACCTCGGTTTTGTTAAAAGAGAGGGTATTGAGCAGAAGCGATGTATGCTCAATGTGTTTAAACTTTGTCATTTTGTCAAAATGATCCACCATTTCCTCAAGCTCTTCAAGAGCTTGTTCTGTATTTCCGACCACCGCGCTATCTTGTGCCATGCGAAAACATAGTCTGCCAAGACGGTCTTCATTCATATAACTGAAATCTGATTTTTCGTATATGATGTGGTAGATGTCGTACAGCTTTTGACAAATGCAGTGACGTTCTTCACGGGAATAGTGGGGCAAATCAAGATATGCAATACTATTGACATACATAAACATCTGATTACAGATATTGGCAAAGTATTGTTGGCAATGCTCCAACAGGTCTTGACCTTTCAATATATGAATAAACAGATCTTCATTTACCGGAATCATTTCAGCGTATTTGAGCGCTTCCTCATGGTTGCCGTTTACTTCGTGTGTAAAGCATAAGCAGCGAATTGCGATGCGCCTTTTTTCAAAATCGTTGCTTAATAGCAAACGCTCCCCGAGATCAACGATTTCAGTATAACACTCCTTTTCTCGGGAGGCTTTTAACGCTTTCATCAACTGAAATAGAACCGTTTCGTCATTAGGATATTTTTTGATCATCTCTCTGCAAAGTGATAAACGATCCTCATTTTTACCTTGGTGGTGCAGTATAGCGCACTGCGCCTCAAAGCAAGAGAGTTCTTTGGCACGCTTGCTTTTTACAATGTCAATTTCAAGCAGTATATCCGCGCTGACTTCGAAAATATTTGCAAGAACAGGGAGCTGAGAAATGTCGGGTGCGGTACGGTCTGTTTCCCATTGAGAAATTGCACAAGCAGTGACGCCCAGCATTTCAGCAAGCTGTTCCTGTGTGATGTTTCGCTCGCGGCGCAGTTTTTTTATTGTTGTTCCGATCGACATAGTATTCCTCCATAAAACAATATTTAAAAGCGCTTTTGTACGTTCATTATACTATCTTGATTCACTGTTTTCCATATAGCGTTTTAACATTTCAACATAAGCATTGCTAATCTTTTCTTAGTGTTATTATAGCATATATCAAATCCTAACGCAAATAATCTCAAGTGTTTAAATCATATTTCCGCTTGACAAAAATCCGGTTCTATGATACCATCAATTCTATAATACCATCATAGAGATACTACGAGGAAACGGTAAAAGCAAATGATAGCGATCAGTTGTGACAATTTGGGATTTTCAGTGGGCGAGAGAGACATTCTCTCGGGGGTGACCTTTGCCCTCAACGAAGGAGAGTGCCTTGGCATCGTTGGCGTAAACGGTGCAGGGAAGTCCACCCTTTTAAAGATGCTCTGCGGAAGGCTTGCCCCCACGTCGGGGTCAGTTTTCTTAAAAAAAGAAAGCCGCATTGAAATGCTGGCACAGAACGATGCGGTTACGGGTGGCAGGACTCCTTATGAAGAACTGCTTTCCTGCTGTGAAGATCTGCTTGCCGAGGAAAAGCGCTTGGAAGAGCTGTCAGCACGCATGGAAGCGGGCGATGAGCAAGCTGAAAAGCAATACCATTCTGCTCACGACCGTTTTCTTGAAAGGGGCGGATATGAGTTTCGCGGACGGTGCGCCGGTATTTTAAAATCCCTTGGTTTTAAAGAGGAATATACCGTACAGGACGTGGGCAAATTCAGCGGCGGTCAAAAAACCAGGCTTGCTCTTGCCAAGATCCTCTTTTTATCCCCCGATATCTTGGTGCTGGACGAGCCGACCAACCACTTGGACGCTTCAACACTGGTGTGGCTGGAGGATTTCCTGCGCAACTACAAAAAAACAGTGATCTTAGTCAGCCATGACCGTTATTTTCTTGACCGCGTATGCAACAAAATCTTAGATATTGAGCATGGCAAGGGGCGGATTTATAACGGCAACTACTCCGCTTTTGTGGAAAAAAAGAAAAAAGACCGTGAAATTGCCGAGCGTCACTATAAAAACCAGCAACGGGAAATTGCCCGCATTGAAGCCTATATCGAGCAACAGCGCCGCTGGAACAGAGAGCGGAATATTATCGCCGCAGAGAGCCGTCAAAAGGCACTTGACCGTATGGAAAAACTGGAGCGGCCCAAGGACGGTCCCGACGCTATCCGTCTTTCTTTTAAGGCAGGCTTTGAGAGCGGGGAGGATGTAATGAAGGTGCGTTCCCTTGCCAAATCCTTTGGAACAAACAACTTGTTTAAAGACCTCAGTTTTTCCGTGCAAAAGGGCGATCGGCTCTTCATCATCGGTCATAACGGTTGCGGAAAATCCACTCTTATGAAGATCCTCATGCAGAGGATGTATCCCGATGAGGGTGCTGTGGATTATGGTTATAATTTAACCATCGGGTACTACGATCAAGAGAACCAAAACTTGTCGGAAAACAAGACGGTGCTGGACGAGCTGTGGGATACTGACCCTTCCATGAACAACACCACCGTACATTCGGCACTGGCGCTCTTCAATTTCACCCAGGATGAGGTATGCAAGCGTGTGGCAGTGCTTTCGGGCGGCGAGCGGGCAAGACTAACCTTTTCAAAGCTAGTGTTAAAGGAAAACAACCTCTTGCTGCTTGACGAGCCCACCAACCATTTGGATATTGCCACCAAGGAGGTGCTGGAAGAAGCACTGACCGATTATGAAGGAACGCTCATCACCGTTTCCCATGACCGTTATCTGATCGACAAGCTGGCAACCTGCATTTTGGATTTTGACGGGGAAGAGGGTAAGCCCTTTTTCTTCAAAGGAAGCTATGCCGAATACAAGCACTACAGAGCGCTGAAAAAGGATGCGCCCACCCTTGAAACCGCAAAGCCTATTGAAAAGATCTCCAAATCCAAGGAGCAGTATCTTGAAAACAAAAAGAATCAAGCGGAGCTTCGAAAAATGAAAAACCGCCTGGAGAAGGCAAGAAAAGAAAGCGAGGAAATCGAACAGCGCCTTGAAGAGATCAGTGAGCTCGAGAGCATCAATGCGGCAGACTATCAGCTTCTTTCAACGCTTTGTAAAGAGCGGGAGGAGTTAGAGGAAAAGTTGATGCTTCTCTACGAGGAAATTGAGGAGCTAACGGAAAAAACAGCAAACTGAAATAAAGAAGCGAAGGGTTCCTTCTTCTATTGAAAGGAATCCTTCGCCTTTATATTAAGCCGTCAGTTATTATTGCTTGTGTTGAATACCTCGGTACGCTCTCTGAACAGCAGGGAGATGCACCACAGAGAAGAAAGACCTACGATAGTAAAGATGATTCTTGTCAGCAGTGCATCAGTGCCTCCGCAAAGCCACGATACGATATCAAATTGAAACAACCCGACGCTTCCCCAGTTAATGCCGCCAATAATGGCAATGGTCAGCGCAATCTTGTCAAGCATACGCTTTTCTCCTGTTTTGATATATTTCCCGCGCGCTGTATTGAACATGAGCTCGGGCAACCTTATTGTTTACCGCAAGTGTTTCTTTTATACGAAAAAACTTTACCAAAGCAGAGGAAACTTGAAAAAACATCAAAAATTTGATACAATTTAAGCAAGGATATTAAATCGGCTCGCACAGCGTTTTCGTTGTACGAGCCGGTTTGTTGTTATTAGTTTTCAATATTGATCTCGCAGTTGGAGGCGTCGATCTTGATCTGCGGATAATCTTCATCACCCGCATGGTCTAAATAGATCTGAGGCTGAGAATAACCGTTTACCACGGTAACAAGACTGGTATCAGAAGCCTTGTCTTCATCGGGTACATTACGGATATCAAAGCCGTAAAGAATACCTGCCATGGTCAGATCCAGATTGAGAGTACATTTCTTTCCATTGTTGGAAACATAAGTACCGATCAGATCGCTCTGTTCTTCTCCGGTCTGATCGGTCACATCGTCCTCGGTGATCACATTTTTGTTCACGATCGCAGTTACCGAGCTAAAGGAGCAAGCATCGGAAGTAAAGGTGCTTCCATTGGTCATGTTCAAATGAATTGTTAAATAATGTGTGATGTACGTGGGCTCCTTGGGCTGCTCTTCCTGTGATTGATCTTGATCGGGAGAAAGAGAGGGAACAGGCTCGAAGGGTTCGGGCGCGGGACTTTCTTCGGCAGAGGGGGAAGGGGAAGGTTCGGGCGCGGGAGATACATCCGGCGTAGAAACGGGATCGTCTTCCCAAATAATCTCGGGATCTTTAAATTTACAATTTTCAAATAAGATATTGCTGTTGTCTAACACTACCTTGCAGTCCAGCGAGCAGGTGAGGTTTTTGACAGTCACATTTTCGCAATTTGTAAAATTCAGATCAATACGCTTGAGAACATCCTCGTCGTTGATATGAATAATTACTTTCTTTTCCTTGCCTGTGGTAAAATCGGGATTAAAATATTTACGAATACCGCTGAAATTGCCGATTGCATCGGAAAAATAATCAAAGATCAATGCTTGCTCAAAGCCGTTGGTCAGCTTCATTACGCCGGAACCGATCCGACAAGCATAAAGCCCCGGCTGCATATTGTATACCATGACCTTGGAAGACGTCTGATTTCCAATGATTTCCACATTGTCAATATCCTTCAGTATCACAGAGAGAACCTTTACGTCCTGTTCAACAGCCTTTACTTCGTTTTCCTCGGTGACATAGATCACATCGGAAAAATCCTCTGTGCGGATGGTATCACCGTCGATCACTTGGTAGTTTTCACCTTCAAAGGCAAAAATATCGTTATCGGGATAGTCGCTTTCCGCTTTTTTTACAGAAAGCAGGCAAAGCGCAAAGCCAAGGACCGTTATGATGAGTCCAACCGACATCACAATAAGAGTTGCAGGTTTCATTCCAAATCCAATATTTCCTCGCGGAAACTCCTTTCAATAAACTTAGAGCTGAGTACTGTACTGATAAAGCCAACGAATCAATTGTCTAACCTTTTTTACAAGAAACTTGAAAAGCTGACCGCATTTTCTGAAAATAAAGGGAACCAAATCGGTGATACCGCTGTAAAGCAGGGCGCACGCCACGATGGTAATTCCCGCAATGGCAAGCCCCAGACCCAGTTCATATTGTCCCGTAACCAATTCAAAGCCCTCGCCTGTGAGCAAATTGATTACTCCATAAGCGGAACCCACGCAGGAAAAAAGCACACCCGCGGCAACTGCACCAACCATGACGATTGCCATCACGCCTCCGGCGATCAGCACGACAAAAAGAACCGCCAAAAACAACGCAATTACTGCAAGAGCAACCAAAAGTGCAAGGGGGGTAAGCAGGATCATACTGATAATAAAAATCAGTTTGGCATGAGCGTTATGCTCCGAAGCTTTTACATTCTGCTTCACCAACGAGGAAGCCGCACTTTTCTTATTTGAAGGGGTCTTGTTGGTCTTTGCGCTCTTCGAGGGGGAGTTTTCACTCTCCTTGGCAAGGGGGCTCTTTTTGGTAAGTGCGCCCTTGATGGAAACTCTCTTTTCGGGTCTGCCTTGACCATTTTTGGCAGAAGCAGGACGAATCTTTTTTAGCGGTTGTTTTTTTACTTCGCCATCCTGCTTTTTTTCAAAAGCAGGAAGTTGAGCGGTCTGAGAATTTTCAGATGTCAGCTTGGTTTTATCGGACATCGGTGTACCGTTCCTTTCTGATCTTTTGTACACGGAATTATTTTCCGAAAGTACAAAAAACCTCTTGCAAATAGTTCGTTTAATATGGTATAATGTACCTGTCGTTGAAGACGACAGAAAAGTCAATTCAAGTGACCAATATACACACACTCTATTATAGCAGAAAGTTAAGAGATTTGCAAGATGAGAATGCGAAAAAAAAAGAACGGAGAAGCAAGAATTCAGGCTCTTTCCCGATTGTTGCTGGAATCTCCTGCAGAAATTGACAATTTACGATCAGAAGGACGCTTGCCCTGCAGGCTGGAGATCGGATGCGGTAAGGGAGACTTTGCCGTAGCGTGCTCCGAAAAGTATAAGGAACAGCCCTACATTGCGGTGGAGCTGATCTCCGATGTGGCACTGTGTGCCATGGAAAAGGCAGATGCCGCAGGATGCGAGAACATTAAGTTTTTGATCTCCGATGCCAAAAAGCTGACCGAGTATTTCCAAAAGGGAGATGTGAGCCATATCTACCTAAACTTCTCCGACCCCTGGCCCAAAAGCAAGCACTACAAGAGAAGATTAACATACAGAACCTTCTTAGAGATCTATAAGTCGATCCTCACCGATGATGGCGTGATCTGCTTTAAGACCGATAATGTTGGACTTTTTGATTTCTCTTTGGAGGAATTTGAAGCAAGCGGCTTCGAGCTGGATCAGCTCACCAGAGACTTGCATGCAAGCGAGTATAACGGGGATAATATAGAGACAGAATATGAGCGAAACTTTTCTGCCAAGGGCTTTCCCATTCACCGCGTGGAAGCCCGCGTAAAAAAGGCGGAAAGCACCGAACAATGTTGCCCACCGCAGGCAGAGAATGCGGAATGATATAAAGGAGTATTTAAACTATGCAGCTTAAGGGAAGCAAAACCGAACAGAATTTGATGACCGCCTTCGCCGGCGAATCGCAGGCAAGAAACAAGTATACCTATTTCGCTTCGGTTGCGAAAAAGGAAGGCTATCAGCAGATCGCGGCAATTTTTGAAAACACCGCAAACAATGAAAAGGAACACGCTAAGATGTGGTTCAAGGCACTGGGCGGCCTTGGTGACACTGCCGCAAACCTGCTGTCTGCAGCAGAGGGCGAAAACTATGAATGGACCGATATGTACGCCACCTTTGCAAAGGAAGCAGAGGAAGAGGGCTTTACCGATCTTGCCGCAAAATTCCGCATGGTTGCCGCTATCGAAAAGACTCACGAGGAGCGCTATAGAGCACTGCTGAACAATGTGGAAATGAAGGCTGTGTTTGAAAAGGCTGAGGAGACGATGTGGGAATGCCGCAACTGCGGACACCTGGTAATCGGCAAAAAGGCTCCCGAGTTTTGCCCCGTATGTGCACATCCCCAGGCATATTTTGAGGTTCGTGCGGAGAACTATTGATTCCATCATGACAAGAGCAAGGATCCGCGCACAAGCGCGGGTCCTTGCTTTTTCAATCGGAAAATAATTTTTAAAAATCTCTTGACAAACAGATTTTTTTGTACTATACTATGAGGCACGGAGGCGTAGCTCAGCTGGTTAGAGCGTTCGGTTCACATCCGAGAGGTCTTGGGTTCGAGTCCCTACGTCTCCACCAAATCGAAAAAACACCCGATTTTTGTACAAAATGTACATGAAATCGGGTGTTTTTCTTTGCTTTTTAGTCGAGTTTAACAAACGTTTTTGTTGCATTTTGCTACGTTTAAACTGTTTTGTTACTAAAAGTTGTTACTAAATTTATTTGATTTTTGATACAATCTCAAGCTTATCGGAGATATACATGTGTCCGTAGGTTTTTGTTACCTGCTCCACAGTATCACCGATTAGGTCGGCAATGACAGTAAAGTTTGCGCCCAGGTGTATCAGCATAGAGACGTAGGAGTGACGAAGGTCGTGAAAGCGAATCTTAGGTACTCCTGCTTTTTCACAGTATGCAGTGAATGCTCTTTGCATGGAGGTGTCACTGAGAGGGGATGCGCCGCCGTCTCTTGAGAAGAAGAAGGGGGCGGTTCCCTTGTAAGCTTTTAGTTCCTCGATCACTCTGTCACAGACGGGGATTTTTTGGCTTTTGTCAGCCTTGGTGGAGGTAATCTCGTAGGTATTGCCGGTTGTTGTTCTTGTGGTAAGGGATTTGTTGACGGTGATCTGCTTCTTTTTTAGATCCACATCTTTTTGTGTCAAGGCGAAAAGTTCTCCTTTTCGTCTGCCGGTGAAAAATGCTGTAGTGAAGAGTGCGTGATAAACAGGATTGTCTACAACCGCTATAAACTGCTCAAATTGCTCTCTTGTCCAAATCTCGGTCTCTCTCTTGCTGATACGTCTTTTGGGCTTTACAACGTCAGGAAACGCGTTATGGAAGGAATGGCGGGTCTCTACCCACGCAAGAAATGCAGCAAAGTGCATTCTGATCTTGCAAAGGTATTCGTAGGAGTAGTGTTCTCTGGTAGAAGGATTGACTGTTGCCCATAGGTTATCTTGCCATTTGTACAACTCTTCCTTGGTGAGATCGGTAATAGGGGCATTTTCATAATAGGGAAGGATGAAGGAGTTGAAGACTTTTTTTCTATCGTAGATGGAAGACTGCTTTGTTTGGTTGGTGATGCCTTGCAAATGCAGCTCGAACAATTTCCCTACGCTTGGAAGTTGGGGTCTCGGGTCTTCCTTTTCCTTTACCCTCTTTTTCAGAGGATTGTTCTTGACCAACTCACAGTGTTCTGTGATAAACTTCGCGTGGGCGGCTTTGGCTGCACCCTTGGACTTATATCCGGAGAGTTTCTTTTGCTTTTCTTCTCCGTCAAGGGAGGTGATGCGGAAAACCACATCGTATACCTTGCCGTTTCTTTTCGTCTGCCGTTCTTGAATGGCGCACTTGGTGGATGAGATGTAGTATTCGGGCATTGCTGTTCTCCTTGTATTATTGTACTTATCAATTGGTCTATCGTAAAAACTTGACTTCTTTGGTGTCTATTACTTTTTCAAAATGTTCTACGTATGCGAAATGCATTCTCATGTATTTGCAATATCCGCAGTATGTTGTGGCAACGAGAAATAATTTGTAATACACAATTCCAAGCTCTGTAAGCTCGTAAGTATATTCGTTTTTGTTGTTGCACTTGTAAACCATAATTTTTTTGCCGTTCAGATTTCTTTCTTCTTCATGTCTGTATAAGAAATCGGACAACGTCATTAAAAAAAATTCTTCTCTCGTTGTTTTTTTTCGTAGTATAGACGCCCATCAAAATACAATTTCATCAACTCTTTTTGGTAGATCTCTAATATTTCAGATGCGATCTCTTTTTCTTCGTGCGTGATCCAATATTCATATGGGATTTGCGGTACAAAAGAGATGATTTGAAAGTAATTTTTGTATAAGTCGGATTTGCTTTCTACTATCTCTACACAGTTAAGCAAGGAAAACTCACCATGCCATGGATCTTGTGTGACACACCAACGAACGTAGTCTCGCAGTTTCTTTTCGATCGTAAGCTTGCGTACCCTATCAAACAAAAAGAAAAATACAATTATTGCTGTAAGGCAAGCAAAAAATACAATGTTATGAATGATAGTATTAACCATACCAACAAGGGAGCCTATTGTAGCCAATATTGAAAAGACGATCCCAACAACAATCACAATAACACCGATTATCCACATAATGTTATCAGAACTTTTTTTCATATAGTTTCCTCGCTTTTTTTATGTCCGTTCTATTGGAAAAATTGTGTTGAAAAGAAGAATCAAGTTATCAGAAAACATTTAAGTATCTCCTCTTTTGGTTGTGTTATCTATGATATTCGTTTTACTGTGATGGTAAATTTCCATTT
>JAFTMP010000260.1 GCA_017452335.1 Clostridia bacterium | reverse complement strand
GGGAATTTGCCCACTCGTCATGCTTTTCGGTTCGCCCGAACAGATAGCGTTTTCCCTGCCAAATGAACGGCAGAGAGCAATTGTAAACATCCATGCCGGGAACACCGGAGAACCGCAGCAGTGCATGGTCCCGGATGTTCCGGTTCTTTTCAAACTGTTCCTTCAATGCCTTGATTTCCATGTTATTTCCTTTCTCACTGACCGAAAATGGCTTCCATGCCCCGCAGATCCAATGCGTCAAATACAAAGTGCGCGTAGAACATGACCTTCTTTGCCATAAAATTCTTTGCCACCAATGTATAATCATCGCTATAGTCCCACACGGGAATTTTGGTCACTGCCTGATTGGTATAGAGCGTCAGGAACTGATCGATGAAATCCGTTGTCGCGCTGTCGGATGCGGTAACCGTCACTTTTTTCATTTTCATTATACCCATTCCCATTTCAAAATCTGCTTGTTGTGATACCATTATAGCACAACGCCATCCAAAAAACTATGCAAAATTACATTTTCATATTGCAAAATTACAGGTTTTATAGTATAATAAACATACAAAAGCAGACAGGAGGAGCCCGAATTGAAGAAAGCAAAATACCAGTGGCTGAAGCCGCAGAACAATTTCGGCGTTGCCTGCGAGAGCAAAATTCTGACCAAAGATTACATCATTCATGACCATGACCACTACGAAGTAGAAATTTACCTGGAAGGGACCCTGCATCATTGGCTGAACGGAACCGTCTCTACCCTTTCCACCGGCGATTTCTATCTTCTCTCCCCGCAGGATACCCACTTTCACTGTCTTGCCACCCCACAGGTGCGGCTTGAAAAGATTTTGCTCTACCTGCCGCGTCTGCCGGAATTTCTGCAGAGGCTGGTCGGCTCTCTGTCAACCCCGCTGGTCGGGCATTTTGATTCCGATCAGCTCGGTCCCGTGTTGGATATCATCTCGGAGCTCCAAAGGGAGACCTCTGCACCTCTTGAATACAGTTCTCTCTGCATTGCGTCCCTGACTGCTCTGCTTCTTGTACACCTTCTGCGAAGCGATCAGAACAGGCAATCGCAAAAACAGCCGGACCAGTCCGAGCTGTTCCGGCGAGCAACCGATTATATTTCCGCACACTTCCGCGATCCGATTACGCTGGGTGACGTTGCCAAGGAATTTTACCTGTCACCAACGTATTTCAGCAACGCATTCACAAAACATATCGGATGCAGCTTTGTAGCTTACCTGACCCGTCTGCGCGTCTTTCACGCGCAAAAGCTGCTGGTAACTACCAACATGAGCATCACCGAAATTTCGGCAGATGCAGGGTTCAATACCTTTTCCTCCTTCTCCCGCGCCTTCAAGCTGCAAGCCGGACTCTCCCCGGTCGAATACCGAAAAAAGTATCAATCCTTTATTAAAAGCAACTGATGTATACACCGAGGTATCGTTACCATCAGGTTTTAGTCGGGGTTCCTCGGTGAAGGTTCAAGTCCTTTTACCCGCACCACCAAAAAGGAGCAGTAAAAAAAGAGCCCAAAAGCAAACAGAGACGAAAGCCGAGAAATGTCTCTGTTTTCGTTTATTCCTCTTTCAAAATCTCCAGGCCTATGGCACGGTGAAGATCGCTTCGCATAGCTTTTACCTCAGCGTAATTTTCCTTGCCGTATTTCTTTTCGGTAGAAACGGTGGCATCGGAAAGAATTATCACCCAAAGACCCGTATCGGGGTCAACGAACAGTGACTGTCCCGTATGTCCGCAATGACCAAATCCGTGGGGCGCAAAAAGTCCTGATGCCTGAGCGTAGCTCTCGTCGGCGATGAGAAATCCAAGGCCTCGGGACTCGCCCTTGCCCTCGGTGTAATTTTTGATGGCTTTTTCAAAGGTTTCCCTTGAAATAATATCTGATCCCATTGAAAGAAGCATACTGACGTACAGAGAAAGATCCCTCATGCAGGAAAACACGCCTGCATTTCCGCAAATTCCACCAAGATGTCTGCAGTTGTAATCGTTTACAACTCCCGCCATATCGAAAGATATATTGCTGTTCACGAGATTTTCACCGCTGCCGCCGAAGGCGGTCAGGCTCATTTTGAGGGGAGCGGTCACCTTTTTTTCAAAAAGCACGTCCAGGGGCTTGCCGTAAAGCTTTTCAAGGATCTTGCCGAGAAGAATAAATCCGGGGCAGCTATAGTTCACCTTGATGCCGATCTTATCGTCGCAGGGGATCTGCAGAATATACTCTGCAACGTTTTTTGAATCGACGTGATCCTTATTCAGTGATTTATGACCGTAACCCATGGTGTGGGTGAGAAGATTTTCTACCGCGAGATCTTTTTTGTCCTCGGGAAGCTCAAAGAATTTTCCCACGCTGTCCCGAGGATCCAAGAGTTTTTCGTCCATAGCCTCAAGCGCCAGAGTGGTGGTACAAAGAATTTTGGTTACTGACGCCATATCAAAAAGGGTATTTTCGTCAATCTTTTTGTCTTTTGAAGCATATTTTTCAAAAAGAACCTTATCGTATCTGCAAACCTTTATCGCAAGATTTGAAACGGTGCCCTCCAAAAAAAGCTTTTCGATCGTTGACTCGGTTTGATTAAATTTCATTTCGTGCGCTCCTTTGCGGTAGTGATGGCGCAGATGAGCATAACGCCACCTCTGATTTGACTGTATTATATCATACAACACCTGTAATAAGCAACATTCAGTGAAGCAACAGCAAAGCCGCCGTGAAGTATTGCGTCTATGCCGCAATGTGAAGTTAAGTGTGCCACTCACGCCCGCAGGCGCTTCACGATGCGAAGCATCACTTCACTCACCGAAGGTGTGCTGCACACTTAGTGAAAAGGCTCCACGTTTGTCTACGACAAACGTGGAGCTTTTTCTGTCTATAGGCTACAAAAAAGATATTTTCTCGTATTTGAAACCTAAACCCTTGAAAACACAGGGTTTTCAAGGTGATTTCGCCTGATTTTATGTATCTTTCCCTTAAATTTTCCCTTACGGGAGTTTTTAAGGGAAACTTTTTCTTTAAACAGCATTTAAAGTGTCGAGTAACCTCGCAGAATGGCGTTTGGATTCCCTGTCCGAATGCGCATACACGTTTAAAGTCATATTTACATCCGAATGCCCTAAAAGTTCCTGCACATCCTTCGGCGCCGCGCCCCTTGCAAGCAGATTGCTCGTATATGTGTGACGCAAACTGTGGAAGTGAAAGCCTTCCAATCCTTCAATTGACTTACTTAAACGGCGGCAGTTTCGTTCAACAAATTCGGGTCGGATAAAGCGACCGTCCTCACGGGTGCAAACCAAGTCAAACGGAATATGTCCTTCAGGAAGTACGTCGCCTTGCTCGGCGGCGTACAGGTCGTAGTGTGTGCGGTTCTTTTCCTTAACGCACATACAATAGTTTTGCTTGTAATACTCATCGTACTTTTTGCGGCTACTTTCTTTTCTTTCTAAAACCGCTTTCAGTATCTCGGTAAGGGTATCACCAAATTCTACTGTTCTGACCTTGTTACGCTTCATCGGACCGATCTCCATTTTCTTTCGATGCTGATCGTATGACATACTCCTTCGTATTGTCATACACTGTGCTTCCAAATCAATATCCTGCCAGCTCAGGCCGCAGACCTCACCCAATCGCAAACCGCTGTAATAAGCAATTTGGATGGGAAGAAGTGCCGCACTTCCTTTTTCTTTCAGAATCGCTGTGATTTGTTCGTACTGTTCAGCAGACACCGTGGTGAACTTCGAATCGTCCTCGTTTTGGAACAGATCGCAGGTGTCTTTCTGCGCACGCAGATTCACGTACTGCATCGGGTTAAAGGTTATAAATTGTTTAGGAAACACAGCGAACCGAAAAGCACCGCGAAATACTGCTGCATAACCATACATCCGCATATAGGAAAAAGTTGAACCAAGTTCGTCAAAATACTTTTGCAGATGCTCCGGCTTGATGGACTGCAATTTGCGTTTACTTACGGGATGTTGCTTAATGCGGTCTACCGTGTTTTTATACCCTTTGACCGTACCGTTGCTTCTGTTGCTCGGCTGTACTTCCTCTTCAATCCACATATCAAGCATATCGCCTAACGTAACGTTTTTTGCCTTTGCGATAAACTATGTGCTCTCATAGTTTTCCATTGCCTTGCGAAGCAAAGCCTCGGTTTCACTTTTGCTCTCTGTACCGGGGAATTCCTTTTGTACTCTCTTACCGCTTTCATCTTCAACGTAAAAGCGGTAGTACCACTTCTTGCCTTTTTTTCTTACAGAACCTTTTGCCATATAAAACTCCTTTCCTTTGGCAAACGGAACTGTTGCAATTGTGTACTTATATTATACCATTTT
>JAFTMP010000259.1 GCA_017452335.1 Clostridia bacterium | reverse complement strand
TTGTCAAAGGAAAGATCATAAAGAGTGCAAGGGTTGCGGCAAATAATTGAAGGACGGAACGGTGTATGGTGCTACTGCGCAGTTTCAGTCTCAATTTACTTTACCTCAATTTGTTTTTTATAAGGGAAAGCGTAAAAACGCTTCGCCTCACAACAGTTATCCTTTGCAAAAAACAGCGCATTATGTGAAGTAATATTTGCGAAAAAACCAAATGCGGTCCAAAAAAAAGAGGTGCCGGCAAAGTATTAAAAAGGTATCAGCTTTTAAAAATCAATCCTCGGTATATGTGGTCAAAATCGTTCCGGGGTAATAATGATGGAGGATCCAGGTGTAGCTTTTTCCTTGCTGGGAGTAAGCGCGTGCACCCTCTTGACTCAGTCCAACGCCGTGTCCCGATCCCAACACCACAAAAACAAAGGTGTCCGTTTCAAAATCGTAGGAAAGGGTAAAGTCGGTGGATTTCAATGAGAGGGCGGAGCGGATTGCGGAAGCTTTTACAGTAACGCCGTAAATCTCCACCTCGGACACGTTCCCACCGGCAGTTTTAGTCAGATTTCCAAGAGGAAGAGCATTGCTTGCTATTAGTTTTGCTGCTTGGGTTTTTCCGAAAAGCTTTTCAAGCAGCTTTTGGCTTTGATAGCTCTTGCGCTGTACCATGTCAAAGCCCGATGTAACAGGACTGTCTACGGGCACGAGATAAGGAATATCCTTTCCACCGCCCATACCGTCGGAATAGCTTTCTGTTTTGTTATAGGAACACCAGTGAAAATAAGTGAAAGCGATCTCGCCCTTGTAGGTAAGTACCTGTCCGGCAGTTTCGCGCACAGCCTGTTCGTAGCGCGTTCTGTATACTTCGTACATTTTGGAGTACTCTTTAGGTGTCTTGCATGCCATGCAGTGACCGTAGTCATCGCAGATCTGAGCACCCTTATGAGACTTGTAGACGGTCTTTGATTTGGCAAGCACATAGCTGCGGATCGCCACAGCTTGCGCCTTCAGTGCTTCCATGGAGTCGGCATACGCCGTCATTTCGGCAGCCAGCGCTCTTAATACAAAATCCTCAAGAGGAATCGTTTCCACCTTACCAGTTGTGGTGTTTAGCACGGTGAGCATCGTTTCCTCTGGCTCGGGGGACGGGGAGGGTA
This sequence comes from Clostridia bacterium, assembly GCA_017452335.1. Classification (GTDB taxonomy): domain Bacteria; phylum Bacillota; class Clostridia; order Oscillospirales; family CAG-272; genus UBA11512. The sequence continues at coordinate 8,238 of JAFTMP010000259.1, read as the reverse complement.
CAGGCTCCGGTGAAGGCTCGGGGGAAGGAACCGGCACAGGCTCGGGCGAGGGCTCCGGCGAAGGCTCGGGAGAAGGAACCGGCAGAGGTTCGGGCGAGGGCTCCGGCGAGGGCTCGGGGGAAGGAACCGGCAGAGGTTCGGGCGAGGGCTCGGGGGAAGGAACCGGCGTAGGCGTTACAGAGGGCGTTGGTGTGGGGATGGGTGTGGGCTCAGGCGTGGGCACGGGAAGCGGTTCGGGAGAGGGGACAACGGGGGTCACGGGCGTGACCATGTCGACCTGAGGTTTGTTATTCAAATGATTGGAACCGTTTCCCAAAAGCTCGGAGGGACTGTTTTCTTGATTCTCCGTAACGGGTGTGCTTTCACAGGGCTCCTTGTCAGATACGCTCGGAGATTGCTCCGTATTGACAGAAGGGCTTTCGGGATCGGGGGTATGTGCGTCTTGCATGCGATTTGCGGGGGAGAATGCGATCAAAAAGAACAGCAGAAGTGCCGCAAAAATTGAGGCACCGATCAGTTTTACCGTTTGGCTTTTCATATAATCTTTAATCCTTCCGACACAAAACGTAGTGTCTGTTATTTTATCAAGCTGTTTTAATTTCAAAAAGGCTTGTCTTTAGCAATTATATTTTCTTTTTTTACCACTTATTCTTGACAAGCAGGAAAAAAGGGGGTAAAATATATGAGTCAGCGGAGAACCATCTATGTTTTTTGTAAAAACTACAAACATTCAATCAGTTTTCCCTGAAACTTCATCCATTCTTCACAAAGGAAGGGTATACTCTATACATAGAACAAAGGAGTGATATATTATGGATCGCGAACAATTAAACAACCAATCGACCGATGAGAATAGGTCAGACGATAAAGTGGAGAATATGAGTGCAAAGGAGTTTGCGCAAGAGCCTGCTGAGCCTTCTTTTGAGCAAACACCCTACACAAAGGAAGGTACGTACACCGCAGTTTCGTCCGGTCAGCCCTCCGCTTCGACAGAGCCTGCTAAAGACTTTACGGCGCCTCCTGCGTACGGTTATAATCCCTATGCCCGTGCACCGCAAAGTGTTCAGTATCCTGCAAGCGGAGCACCGCAAAGCAGTCAGACGCAACCTTCTGCAAAGCCTCCTAAGAAGAGCGGCGGCGGACATGGCATTTTGATTGCCGTGCTTGTAACAGTGATCATCACTGCAATGCTGCTCACCTCTGCCTTCGGCTTGGTGATCTATGCATTGATCGACGCTCTGAACCAAGAGAAGGTACCTACCGGTCCTTCGCCTGATCAAGAGGTGTCGGTGGAAAGCTATGTAACTCCGGGTGAAGAGCCCTCCAAGCCGGTTGTAGAGGACGAGACGACGCCTGCCCCGGACAGTTATGACCCCGATGCCTGGTATAACTCAGGAGACCTGGATGATCCCAACGCCATTGTAAACGTGGTAGCCAAGTGCAACCCTTCCGTTGTGGCGATTTCCACAGACAGCGGATCGGGTAGCGGGATCATTTGGAGCAGTGACGGCTATATCGTGACCAACAACCACGTGATCGAGGGTGCAGGCGCTGTTACCGTGATGCTTTGTAACAACGAAGAATATTCAGCCAGCGTGATCGACTCCAGTGCTGAAAATGACTTGGCACTGTTGCGCATCAATGTGACGGGACTTTTGCCCGTTTCCTTGGGAGACAGCGATGATCTTCGGGTTGGTGAAACGGTGATTGCAATCGGAAATCCGCTTGGCATTCTTGCAAACTCCGTGACCGACGGTATTCTTTCTGCCAAGGCAAGAGAGATCACCGTGGAAGGTCAGGCAATGAATTTAATGCAGATCAGTGCTCAGATCAACCCCGGTAACTCGGGCGGCGGATGCTTTGATATCGACGGCAATCTGATTGGTGTGGTGAATGCCAAAACCTCTGCCACAGGTATTGAGGGTCTTGGATTTGCCATTCCCGTAAACACTGCCAAGTCTGTGATCGGAGAGATGATTCGGAATGACGATACCGTTTTGCAAAAGGGCATCGGCGTTACGGGATGCTACGAGATCACTGAGGAAAACTATCAAGAATACGCTTCTGATTCCTTTATCAAGCAGGTTGAAAAACTCAACGGCGCACCGCTTTACGGTCTTTACACCGTCAGCGACGGCTTGGTAGACTATGTGGATGAGAAAAACACCTTTGAAAACGGCGATATTCTTAAATCCATTAACGGCAAGGAAGTCAAGACCATTGCCGAGATCAACGAGATCGTAAACGAGGGAGAAGTGGGAGACGAACTCACCATTGTGGTCATCCGCATGGTGCAAACAGGCGGCTTTATGAACTACAGATATTCCCTTGAGGAATACTCCTTCAAGATCAGAATTATTGAAATGTATAAATAATCTCAAAGCGGATCGGAGGCAGGGCACTGTCTCCGACCTTTGGTTAGGACGCTTTAACAGAAAGGACGATGCTATGAAAAAACTTTTGATAGTGGATGACGAAAGCGCGATCCGCACCATTATCGTAAAATATGCCGCCTTCGAGGGATACGATACGGATGAAGCGGAAAACGGAATGCAGGCGCTTGAAAAATGCAAGGTAAATGACTACGATTTGGTGGTTTTGGATATTATGATGCCCGAGCTTGACGGATTCAGCGTGGCACGGGAGCTAAAGAAATCAGAGCCCCTGCTACCCATCATTTTGCTTTCCGCAAGAGGGGAGGAGTATGACCGCATCAATGGCTTCGAGATTGGGGTGGACGACTATGTGGTCAAGCCCTTTTCGCCCAAGGAGCTGATGCTGCGCATCGGCGCGATTTTAAGAAGAGTGAGCAATGCGGGCTCCGGCGTAAATACCGATGTGTTTGCGGCAGACGGACTGTTTGTTGATTTCAGTGCCCGTATCGTCACCATCGACGGCGTGCGCGCCGATCTTTCCCCAAAAGAATACGATCTGCTGTTTTATATGATCCGCAACAAAAATCTTGCGCTTTCCAGAGAAAAGCTGATTTGCGAGGTTTGGGGGTATGATTTTTACGGAGACGACAGAACGCTTGATACCCACATCAAGCTGCTTCGAAGAAGCTTGGGGGCGTACAGCAAGCATATCGTAACGCTGCGCGGCGTGGGGTACCGTTTTGAAGGATAAGAAGAAGCGGCGGCTGAGCGTCAAAGCGGCGCTGGTGATCATCCTGCTGCTGATCTCCTTTTTTACCCTCTTCTCCATTCTCCTTGCACAAAATGTCTTTTTAGACAGTATTTATTTGGAGCAAAAGCAGGGAGAACTGATCGTGATCAGAGATCAACTGCTGTCGGCAGAAACGGTGGATGAAAAAAAAGAAACTGCATCGGCACTGGGCAGAGAGCATATCACTTGTGTGGCACTCTACCGCTATGAAAAGGGACGGGAAGACCATCGGATCACACTGCTTTATAACTACGAGGCGACTGCGGGCTGTAACTGCATGATCCACAGACTGATGATCCTTTCGGACAGACAGCATTTTGAAAACAGACTGGTAGCGCAGCGCATCACCGAGACGGTTGAAAAAATGCTTCTTGAAAACCGCACCTGGCAGGTGGGCAGGGCAGATACTGCCGAAGAGGAAAGCATTGCGGGAAGCGGCTTGAATGCCGTCGGACTGGAGCGCGAAAGTGAAAGCTCCTATCTCATCTATCTGATCAATACCGACACCGTTCCCATGAGCGCCACTGTAAAGACCACAACCACGCTGTTTCGGTATGTTGCAGGAATCATTTTGATGTGCAATGTGTTTTTTGCCCTCATCTTGGCTCTTTGGATCGCCAAGCCCATTGAGGATTTAAATAGGAGCGCCAAAAAACTGGCACTTTGCGATGGAAATGCACGCTTCAATGCTTCGGGCTATAAAGAGGTGGAGGAGCTGTCCGAGACACTGAATTACGCATCGGAGGAGCTTTCCAAGGTGGATCACCTTCAAACGGAGTTGATTGCCAACATCTCTCATGATCTGCGTACTCCCATTACCTTGATCGCAGGCTACGCTGAAATGATGCGCGATCTGCCCTGTGAGAACAATGAGGAAAACCTGCAAGTCATTATTGACGAGAGCTACCGCATGAAGGCACTGATCCAGGATGTGCTGGATATCTCCAAGCTCCGAGACGGTGTGCTTCCCCTTGTACGCGAAGAGCTGAATCTGACGCAGGAGATCGCGCGGGAGATGACCCGCTACAATCAGCTCAGAGACCGTGAAGGCTTTGTCATCGACTTTCTTTACGAAAAGGAAGCACGGGTGATGGGAGACCGCACGCGGCTTATGCAGGTGGTGTACAATCTTGTCAATAATGCAGTGAACTACTGCGGCGAAGATAAACACGTGATCGTCAAGCAGGAGGTGTTTGACGGTCGGGTGCGCTTTTCGGTTAGTGACACCGTAGAGGGCATTCCTGCAGAACAGATTCCGTTGATCTGGGACCGCTACTATAAGGTGGACAAGACTCACAAGCGCGCTTCGGTGGGCACAGGGCTTGGACTTTCCATCGTCAAGCAGACCGTGGCACTGCATAACGGCAGCTGCGGCGTGACCAGCACTCTCGGCGAAGGCTCTACCTTCTGGTTTGAACTGGAAATGCTTTCATAAAATAATCAAAGCGGGGCAGTGTTGCCTCGCTTTTGATTTTTTTCTCAAAAGCTTTTCACGCAAACCATATCATTATACCATATATTTATGAATATTATTTTACAAAAAATAACCAAATTTGCAGTATTTTTGCCTTTCTTGGCACTTATATGGCAAAAAAACAAAAGCCAAGGCGCGCCTAGGCTTTTGTTTTCAAATCTTTTTTATCTCGATGCTGAACCGCAGATCCGGCTGACTCAGCGTTCGTTCTCAAGAACCCACTCAAGCAACTCCCGATAGCCCATTTCACCCGCCGCCACGGCAAGACCTACGCGGGCAACATCCTCTGTTTTAGGGGTGATCTTCACGCCGTTAAGCTCCAAAAAGACCAACAGGATAAACATTCCGATCCGTTTGTTGCCGTCAACAAATGCGTGGTTGGAGATCAGTGCGTAACCTAACCGCGCCCCTTTTTCGCTGACTGTGGGGTAAAGATCGTTTCCGTCAAAGGTTGCAAACGCCGATTCAAGAGCGCTTTCAAGCAGGGAAATGTCACGAAGAGCGGGATCACCCCCGGTTTCTTTTGCCATCAGCTCGTGCAGAACGAGCACCTTTTCTTTGCTTAATTTTATCATTTTGCCAGCTCCTCAAAGGCAGGACGGTATCTTTTTAAGACCCTTGCCGCCACAAAGTCAATTTTTTCATCCTCTGTCATTTCAATAGAGGAGTCCTTTTCAAGATCCACCAGTCTGTATTTGGGCTTGTTATTTTTGAAAATATAGATCTCACCATGCTTGTCAGCCAAACGGGCAACGCGGGAAAAGTTTTGGTTTGCCTCGGAAATGGATACAATCTGTTTGGTGTCGATATTCATTTTTTGCTCCTTTACTTGTTAATTGCTTTAATTATACACAAATTTTAGGATATTGTCAACCTAATTTTGACGGTTGACACTCTAAAGGGAGCGTAACGAAGAAAAATGATTTTTAGGTAAAACTAAACGATAGGTTGTTTTTTACAACTTTGATCCAACTGTCCCGTTATTGCTAATATTCGAAGAGCATGGTATAATAACACTGCAATGATCATCGCAATCAATTTATAAGGTTATGAGGAAAAAATAATGGAGATACAACTTTCAAAAAGACTGAAATCGTTACGTCAACAAAATGAAAAAACGCAAGATGAGCTTGCGCTTTTTCTTGGAATATCGTCACAAGCTGTTTCCAAGTGGGAAAGGAATGATGGATATCCCGATATTACGTTGCTGCCCAAGATTGCCGGCTATTTTCACGTTTCAGTCGACGATCTTCTCGGCGTGGATGAACTAACCAAGCAACGAAAAATAGATGAGGCTACAGCAGAATATAACCGTCTTCGTCACCATGTTCCGCTGGACAAAAATTACAAATTGGATGAAGGTATTGAATTGATTCGAAACGCGCTAAAAGAAGTACCGGGCGTGTTTTTCTTGGAACAGCTTCTTGCCTCAGATCTGTCATGGAAAGGAAAGAACACGCTTGATCAATCGGAAAAATACAAGTTGTTTGAAGAAGCGATCTCGCTTTGCGAAGACATTCTTGCACGCTGTACTGAAGAACTCTGGCGAGGCTCTGCGAAACAGATATTGCTGGTGACATACGCAGATCTTGGTATGACGGAAAAGGCTCTTGAGCTGGCATATCAGATGCCTGGACCCCGATGTACTTGTGAATATATGTTGACATATATCCAAAATGGCGAAAAACTGCAAAACAGATTAAAACTAAACGCCGTTTTGTATTATCAAATTTTCAGAGAGTCTGTCCTGCAACTTTCGCATAGCGGAATACCTTCGGAAAGCATGGTACACGCCAATGAGCTTGCCCTTTCGGGAATTGATGAAAATGAATACCTTTCAGCAATCAGCAACGTGCTTTCCCATCAATAATACTGAATCTTTAAAATTTCTACCATTGGTTGAATGATTAGAAAATCATCGAAACACTATTGACAAAAAGTGATTAGATGATTATAATATCAGTGTGATCACATGAAGGTTTGTTTTCAAAAAGGAGGAAAGAGAATGACTGCTTTAGAAATTGATAAGATCATGTATGATATCGCAACGGGAAAGTATACTGACTGTCAAAGGCGGCTGGATGCAGTGCCCAAGGATCATAAAGTAGAACGCAAGGCTTTGATCATTGAGTGGGAAATGTATGGCCTTTGCAACCGCGCGGGCTTGCTTTGGTACGCTTGGGGAACCCGTGAAGCGTGTTTAAGAAAGAGAAGTGGGGTGATCGGGCAGATCTTGCAAAGATATCCGCGCCTTAACGAGGTGTTTACAAGGCTTGATGAAGAGGAACGGATGATATTCATTGCGGCACTGCAGGCGGAAATTTTTATGCGCGATCAGTTTATGCGTTCATACTGCGCCGAACTGAAAAAAGCCGAAGCCGCAAAGGATTTAGAAAGCAGCTTTGAGCTTCAAATCAAGATCGGTGCCTGTGAAAACGTATTTAAGGCATGGGAACAGTGGCGTAGGGAGAATGATCTTTACGCTGGGATGTTTTCGGAGGGACTTTCGTGAAAGAAAAACTTGAACTTTTGAAGCTTCTTGCGGACGAAACACGCCTGGATATTCTCAACATCCTTTTAAAAGAGGACTCATACGTTGAAAAGATCGCTTGCGAGCTTTCCCTCACCCCCGCAACCATTTGCTATCATTTAAAAAAGATGGAGGCAGCGGGCGTGGTCAACTGCTCACGGTCACAGTTTTATATGATCTATTCGCTCAATCGTGAGATATTCGATAAGCCCCTTTACGAGCTGATCAAAAAGGACGGGGAGACAGTTGATGCCGAGGAAAAGTACAAAAAAGGGGTGCTGTCCGGCTTTTTCAAATACGGCAGATTGACGCAGATCCCCACACAAAGAAAGAAGCGGGAGATCGTGCTGCGTGAGATCGCCAAGGACTTTAAAGCGGGCGAAAAATATGCAGAAGTAGAGGTAAATGAAATTATTCATAAGTATCATGAGGATCACTGTACCATACGGCGCGAGATGATCGCTTTCGGCATTATGGAACGTGAAAAAGAAGTGTATTGGTTGAAATGATATGAAAAAAATACTTATATCTGAAAAAATCAAGATATATAGAAAGAATCATCACTTAACCCAAGAGGAGTTTGGAACGCTTTTCGGCGTTTCCCCGCAAGCAATATCAAAATGGGAGAAGGGCGACTGCTATCCTGACATCACCCTTCTTCCCGATATTGCGGAGCTTTTGCTTTGCAGTGTGAATGATTTTTTCAGCGCGTAGTCTTTTAGACGGAAATAGGACCTATTCTCAAAGGAAGCTTTGAGGATAGGTCCTATTAGTTATTCGATTATATCTTTAATTGTGTACTATTCTCTGATATGGGTACCATGATAGTATCAAGGAGCGAAAGAAAAAGCCCGTTTGGCGAGTTTTCATTTTTCAAATGGGCAAAAATCGCCAAACGGTTGGAAAAAGGGGGCAGTTCGCCGCTCTTTACAAAAGCAAAAAAAGATGGTATACTGAAAGAGCGTTCAAAACACAGCGCTGAAGGTCGAGAAATTTGAAAAGACATCTGCTATACTGTAGCTACAAAGAGAAGATCACCGCGGGATCCGATCTTGAGTTTTGAGTGTGC
>JAFTMP010000258.1 GCA_017452335.1 Clostridia bacterium | reverse complement strand
CGTTTTGCTTCGTCAAAGACTCAGAGGAAGCAACGAAAAGCCGTCCAAGATTATATGCGCTGTGCTTTCCTTTCTCAACTTCTCTACTTGCCAATTTATACGCCGCTGTGTCTTGATCAAACGACAAGCCAACTTCAAGAAGCTGCGAGGTCGCCGCCTCTGATGCGGCAATATTTTTGCCAGTACGATAAGTACCTACCTCTTCTACCACAGTACCAAATCCTCCAAGAAGCAGGGCAGAGGTCGCACCAAGGAAAGCAGAATACAGTGTTTCTTTGAGAGATGCAGGATCGTACTCCTCTCCTGTTATAAGAGATTTGAAAATCGGTTCAAGTTGAGTTTGAAGAGCCTCCTCCAGTCCCTCCGAGACAAGATCGCCGCCGAGCTTGATGGCAGTCTGTGCAACAACGTTATCAAGGATCGGCAACACCTTTCCAATAGTGCTTAGAAGCGCTTTGCCGCCGAGCTTTGTCGCCGCTTTTTTGCCAACACTGCCGATACCGCCGAGAAAATACTGAAGCACCGTTTCAGATGCACCAATCAACACAGAGTACGCCTGCGCCTGGTCTTTGCTGTATCCGTTGTTGATCATCTCTTTGTAGGCACTGCCTTTTGCGGAAAGACCCATCATTCCGGCACCAACGATCTGCCCCGCTCCCGGTGCGAAGGTGTTCACGGCAATAGAGGTAAGTATAGACGGTGCCATATTTGCGGTCGTTTGGACCATATCGAAAGCAAATTTGTGTCCCCCGCCAAGTTCTTCTGCATGCTGTCCGACCTTCCCGAGCGCCATTTCTCCTGCAGACGGAGTATAATAGTCTTTGCTTGTGTCAAAAGCATCAGCAAGATCTCCAATATTTTGTGCAAAGCTCGTTCCGGCAACAAATCCAAGCTGATCAATAAAATTGGAATTGACCACCTGCTCATACTTTTTTTGTGCAGAACGATAATTCACCTGCTCCTCAATAGCCCTAAGATACTCAGTGGCACTTTGTTCTCCTTCAGTTGCAAAAAGATAGTTATACATCTTTGCTTCCTCATCGGTCATATTGACAGCAAAGCTATAGCCGTAAAGAGAGTCACCATCTGTTTCAAATCGTTTCACCCAATCTGCGGCAGTCGGGTTGGTTTCTGCCTCTGCAAGGGCGCTTTGATATGCCGTTCTGATAGAAGCTACGGAATTCCCCGTAAGACTGCCTCCCGTTTGAAGCATTTCATCCCACGGCAGATTTTTACCCATAGAAGCACCCCTTAAAGCCTCTTCATCAAAATCTGTATTTTCTTTTAGGGAGTCATACGCACTAATCTTTTTTTGGTTGTTTGCCCATACGCCAAAATCCCGTTCTCCTTCAAACGAACTATAAAACTCGCTTTGCCCTCGATATGCCTCCGCAATATCCCCGTAGGACTTGGCATCGCTGTCAAGTCCCTCGTATACCTCGTTTAGATAGTCCTCGTCAAGATACTTGCTGTATTTGGAAAGAACACCCTCCACGTCTTGTCGCAAAAGTCCAATACCCGAAAGTGCTCTCTTGCTTTGCTCGTTCCAAGCAGAGGCATCGGGATTAAAGGTGTAAATGTCTCTGTTTGCAATCTGCCCCTTTGCGGCATCGTAATAGGAAGAAACTGCATTGTCGTATCTGCCGAGCACGGCATCGATCTCCTTCCCGGCAGTGCCGTTTTTAAAGGCTTCTGCCATCTTTTTGTCCTTGTAAGCCTCAAAGAGAGAGGACGAGGCGGGCGCACTCGTCTTGGCACTTTGCGTTCTTTCGTTCTTTCGTTTTTGATATTCTTGATAAAGGCTCATGCAATTCCTCCTTACTTGTCAAAACGAGCGTCAATCAATTCAATCGCTTCCTCTGTGGAAATAATTCCTGCCCGCACGAAATACTCAAGAGCGTTGCTGTATGCTTCAAGGCGGGGTTGCGTGTGCTCTGTCATGCCCGTTTTGCCCGGTTCAAATCCGTCAAGCTCAAGATCCTTTACCGAGTTATACACCGAGGAATCTATAAAGCGCATCGCTTCTTCCCTTGTGGTAGAGCCGTTTTGCACGGCCGTGCGAATGTATTCCGCGGCAGAGCTGTAATTGCCCTCGCTAATGTATCCGCCTGCCGTCTTTGTGTAGCTTGCCGCCTCTGAGGTGGTCATACCCGATGAGGAAGAGGACGCCAGCATGCTGTTTCTTAACCTGTGTGCATAATCGGCAATCGTTGCTCCATCCGATGAATTGACGTATCGAACGGCAAGTGAGGCGAGCTTGTTAAAGTCCTCCTTACTTCCGCTGGCAATATAGTCCTCCATTGCAAGATCGATCTCCAGCTTTTGATCCTCGCTTAAATTGAGCTTTCCAAATCTTCGCTCGTCGAAGTAATTATACGTGTTCTTTTCCTTCACAACAGGCGTACCGTCCGCTCCAACAGTCACGTTCAAGCCGGCTTGTTCATAATCGATCGCGTTGTTGATAGCATCCTGCTTTTTTTGGTTTTCACTTTCATCGAAAGCCATAGACGTGGAAAGCTTGTCCTTCATCTGATCGCCCTCGGCGGTATATTTTGAAAGGGCAAGCTGGTAAAGCTGGGGGATCACATCGTTCATTCCCTCAAGATGGCTGTTATACGCCTGCTGACCAATGCTTTGGGCATAAGTATTGCCGTACCCGCCCTTCATGGCTGCCGCTTGCCCCATGGTGTCTCGCATCGCCGTTTTTCCCTGCTTGGCAAAGCGATTTGCGTACTGATGATAAAGCGCATCGGCATTCATATCATATTTGAATTCTTTGCGGTTTAAAATGTCCTCTGCCAGTTTTTTTGTGTTGTCGGAGTAGATCCCCGAAGAAGCAATGGACGTGCCCTCTGTTGCAGGCTCATCGAGTGTTTTTTTCTTCTTTTCTTCCATTTCGTCCTCCTTTACTTTACATAATTGCGTAAATGGCACTGATCGTGATATTATAATCGGAAAATCTTCCGTGAGAACTTCCAAGCCAAGCATCAAATCTCTGTGCTGAGACGTTGGCGCCCACATCCCCGTCCCGGACCTTGAGCGTTAGATCAAGCAGTAAATACGATGTACTTTCAATTTCGTGCGCTTGTCCCTTGATATACTGTATTCCGTCAGCATCCCATTCTGAGAAGCAAAGCAAGCGTTTGTAAAATACACCGTTTCGGTGCAGATCTACAAAAAACAGATTATAGCGGGCGATCTCTGCAACCGATTTTGTCAGCACAGCCGTGGTCTCGCTTTGCAAGTCCATCTGCCCGCCAAGCAAGATCGTGCCCGACCCGCCGTGGTGATAGGTCCTCCAGGCATTGTCTACCCGCTCTTCTTCATCCTCACTTGCCGCCATACCAATGCCAAGAGATCTGCCATGGCTCTCGGGAAATTTGATCGCCATTTCCTCTCCAAGAATGTTAAGATCAAAGTAATATGCCCCTGTCTCACCGCTGATGGTGTCTTCAAGCGCCAAAAGAACGTCATAGGAGTAAAGGTCCTCTATCGTAACATCGGACACCGTTCCTGCAAAAGAATTGGTGTCGTCGTTCTCCGCAAGAAGAGTGATGCCGCTATCGTAGGAATCCTCAGAGGCTTTTTTTACGTGGCAGACAAGCGGGCAAACATTGCCGCTGATTAGTGAAAAATGTCTTGTAGCTTCGATATAAAGACCACCATCCCGCTTTTCGCAAAGCACGCCCGAAAGGTAGGGCACGGCATACTCATAGACGGAGATTTTTTCGGATTGTTGTGCGGAATTTCCTCGGGAGTCCACCACTTTGACCGTCACTGTTTGTGTCCCCGATTTTAAAAGAACAGAGGAAAGCAAGGTGCTTTCTTCTGATACGGTCTTCACGCCGTTTACGATCAGCTCGTAAGAATTGATGGTGGCACCGTACTCACTTTCTGCCATCACCTCTGCCTTGACCTTGCTTTTTCCTTGGATGAAAACATCATCAAAGTCCGATGCAAGTCCCTGGTTGTAGGGCATCAGCGAAAAAGAAAGCGTAGGCGCTGCATCTGCAGGCATATCGAGCACGGATGATACCGACTTAGTTCCCACAAGTTCCCCTTCTTCATCATACGTTTCACAGATAAAAACAGCGCTTGCAGTACTTTCCAATATGCCGTTTGCCGCTTCCTTCGGGACGGTACAGTAAACGTTCCCGCGCGCTGCTGTGACCAAAATGCCCTCGTATTCAGAGTCAAGGATGATATAGGAAACATTGTGCGTGTATTGATTGCTTTGACAGCTTGTGGAAAGGTCGAGCAGAAAAGACGTGCCCACCGTGATCGAATCGGGCAGATGAGGCGTTGTAGCTACGGGGAAAGGCTCCAATGAGAAGGTGCCCGATAAAGCACCGCCTGTGATCACATCGAGGTCGGAAGGGTAGGATGTATAATCCTGTGAGAAGGAGAAGACGATATCAAGGTCCAAACGCCCAAGCTCATCGTGAGAAAGCCACCCGGTAAAATCGGCAACAACAGAAGAAAGGGTGCCTCTCGTGTCAATATTATAATTTCCCGCTCCCTTCGTAACCCCATTGATCTTTAAAGAAACATTTGCCCGTTTCTCAAGATTGTAGCAGTATTTTCCCGTATAGGATGCGTTTTCAAGTACGAACTTCAAGTAGACCTGCGACTTAAAGTTTTCTTCATCCCTGGCGACAACCTCCACCGTCGCATAAAGGTTGTATTTGTTATAAGCCGCTCCTGTAAGAGAGCCGTAGATTTTCATTGTATGCATTCCCCTTTCTTATCCGTTGAATTTCAAGGCAAGTCCGTGGGAGTTGTCAAGCGTATATCTGCGCATACGCAAATTGCCATCCACCTGGATACTGCCCTTAACATATAAAAAGCCGCCCTTAAAGTAGCCCAGCTCCTGCCCTGAAGCATCGAGGAAAACCAGTCTTTGTGCTGTGAATCTTGAGCGCATCGTCTGCTCCCCGTTGGTACTTTGTCCGACCTCAATACCCATTGCATTCTCTTCATTATCCTCAAATTTTCCGATTCTGATGTATCCCTCAAACGAGCTTTTGAACTCCTCTAAGTCCTTCATGTTCTCTTGAATGTTCTCGGTGGTGGTTTGCTGAACCAAAATTTCTTTTGAAT
>JAFTMP010000257.1 GCA_017452335.1 Clostridia bacterium | reverse complement strand
ATACGCAACATCTGTGATTTCCGTTGGAAAGAATGTTGTTTACGGAAATGTTTTGGATGGTGCAAGTGCTCTGAACGGTTTGAAATTGGATAAGTCTGCGGGCGCTGTCAGCCTCCCCGATGACGTATCGGATATTTCGGATGAGTTTTTGCTGATCAATGATCAAAACGGAACTGCCGTTGCGATCATCTATGCCAAGAACATCGTATGGGATGAAAACGGTGATAACATCAGTGGAAGCGAACTGTACGGACTGTTCTTTGATGGTGAAAACTGGGGCTCCCCTGTTGCCATTCATACAAGCTCCGTATATGCATGCAAAAACCGATATATTTCCTCCTACAGCGCGGTGTTGTCAAATAACCAATTGCTCCTCAATGTCTCGTATGTAGACGAATACGGTATGCCTGTATCAACAGTGACAGATTATTATGAGCTAACCTCCAACTGCAGTTTGGATCATTACGAAACATCCTATGTAAATCAATCCTTAGACATAACAATTACCAACAACGGCGCTAAGCCTACCGGTATTTATGCTATTGTTGATGGAACGCAAATCCCTTTGACTGCAACATTGGCATCGGGTACTACCGGAAACTATTCTGTAGACCTTTCGCAATACCAAGGAACTGTTTTGATTTCTCTTTACGACTCGACTACAGACACCATGATCGGGGCGCCCATCACAGTCAGCTTGAATTATTCGGATTTAAGCCCGTATGTCAAGCAATTGTTGCTGGGAAGCCGGAATAAACTGCTGTTTGCAATCAAGAATACCGGAAATCTCAAAGATAGCGGTAATTTGTATGTTGCAGTTGGTAACTATACTGCGGAAAACATAAAAGCTGCAGCAAGTGTATTCTCTTTAGGAGAAATCTCTCCCGGACAGACGATTTATTTGGAAATTCCTCTGGAAAACGGGATTGTAATTGATGAAAATACAATCATCTCCATTTACACAGAATCCCTCAATGGTGTTGAAAAAGGTGATGCTGCAGATAATAATCTGATTCATATAACAGCAAAGGAATTTTCGTCAGAAGTAAGCTCGTACGAGCCTGAGATCGGACTGCATTCTGCAAAATATGATAAGAAGGACAAACACGATATTGAAATTTCTTACTATTGTTCTGCAGATGATTCCATCAAGGAAATAAAGTGCAATGACAGTTTACTTTTGGCAGGATCGGATTACGAAATCAGCGATCATAAGCTTCTTATTAAAACAAGCTATCTGGATAATTTAGCGGCAGGAAAATATACCTTTAACGTTGAATTTACAGGTGATCGTACCGAAACTGTGACTATAACCATCATTGAGTACTTTATCGTAAGATGGGAAAACAGTGACGGAAGTCTGATTTTGGAAACAGAGGTAGCGGAAGGAACTCTTCCCTATTGCGACGTTGAGCCTGAGAAAAACTCCACTGATGAATTTGACTATGTGTTTGCCGGTTGGGACATTGATGGAGACGGCAAAGCGAACCCGTTAGTTCCAACACTCAAGAATGAGGTTTATACGGCAGTGTGGTATGAAATAGCAAGAGAATACCAAATCACATGGCGGTTTACAGTAGACGACGGAGAGTTTAGTATTACTGAAAGCTACGCTTACGGCAAGACACCGAAATACAATGGCACTATATATGCCCCCTGCGGAAAACTGTTTGTGGGCTGGGATAATGAGATTCAACCGACAGAAGGCGATCGCACATATTCCGCTATATACAAAAAAGAAACCACAGGTGTAGGCGTAATATCCACATCAGATTTCCGTGTTGCACCGGGTATTGACTTCAATACTACCCTGTCCATTCAAGGAACCGATATTAAAAACACCATAATCAAAATCACTTTTGATCATGAAATAGCAACCCTCAAGAGCATTACTTTGCCTGAACAAGTAAAGCTGGTAGAGCAAGGAGAGGACTATCTTACTATAGAAGTTCTGTCGGCAGAAGACAACGCCAAGGTTTCAGTTGCTGATATTACATTCTCGGCAAGCGAAGGTATTACCACAGGCAATTATGCATTCTTAAACGCAACTTCTGATGATTTGATTGAAAGTGATTTCCAAGAAGTGAACATATATGATACTGGCGATTTGAATGGTGACGGCAAAGTCAACACACGCGATTTAGCAATGCTTCGTCAATACGTTGTGGGCATGATTGTCTTGGATGATGCTCAATTGGCATACGCTAACGTATACAAAGACTTTGATGAAAACAATAAACCAAAGGTCAACACCAGAGATATTGGTATATTGCAACAGTTTATCGTCGGCTTGGTAGACAAGATCGACTGATCTGTAAACTGCCCCAAGTTGTATATGTAATTTAAACGATCCGTTTTTTATGATACCCGTACGAAAGACTGCAGCAACTAAAAAACGCATCAAGAGGAAAAAGGTGTCACAGTAATGCGGCACCTTTTCTCATGCTCAAGTTTTCTTCTTAATTTATGATCTTATTGCCATAAACTCTCATAACATTTTTAGAATAACGCTTGACCATTCCACTACTCTGTGGTATAATATGGTCGACTGATGATCGAACATTCGGTCGTTTGATTTACATACGCAAAGGAGTTATCAGACTTATGGAACAGAAGTTTTATATTTGTCAGCACTGCAAAAAGATCGTTGCAATTGTAAAAGACAGCAAGGTGCCACTGATGTGCTGTGGAGCAAAAATGGAAGAGATCATTCCCGGGACTACAGAGGCATCTGTTGAAAAGCATCTTCCTGTGTGCACCGTAGAAAACAATATGGTATACGTTACCGTTGGCGAGGTAGAGCATCCCATGGCAGACGAACACTATATTGAATGGATCTCTCTTCAAACCAAGCAAGGAAATCAAAGAAAAGCACTGAGCCCCGGAGAAAAGCCTTCAGCTTGCTTCGCACTTTGCGAAGGGGATGAGGTAGAGGCTGTTTACGCTTATTGCAATCTTCATAGTCTTTGGAAGACCGAATATGAAGAACCCAAGGTCTGTGATTTAAAACCTGTAGATACCGAAACCAAGGAAAACTACACCGTATGTAACTGTAACAATGTGAGTTACTTCGATATTTTGGATGCCATTCATCAAAACTCCGATCTTTCAAGCGTGCTGGATATTTTCGAAAAGGTAAAGAACACCACGCACTGCTCCACCGGATGCGGAGGATGCTACGAGAGAGTTGTTGCCATCATTTCCGATACCATCATGAACGGAGAGAAATTCTAAATATTAAGCATAAGCAATGAGCACCGCCAAGTTGTTTGGCGGTGCTTTTCTATAAATCAAAAAATGAGTTCGGCAGTTGCCAAACTCATTTTTTGATTACAGTTTAATAAATTATGCTTCCTTACCCATCACTTCGATCTCAGTGATTGCAGCCCAACCCTGGGAATCGCTCTTATCGGTTACGAAACCGGTAAGCTTGATAGAAGTGGTGGTCTTTTCCTCAAAGGTGAATTCCTGCTTGGAAGCGGTCTTGGTAGGATTGATCTTGGTGCTGGTACCGTCAGAGAATACCAGAGTGATCTCGGAGAAATATGCATCGTGAGAGTTGGGGCTTCCGAAGCCGTCTGCTCTCAGATACAGAGCGATGGAAGAAAGGGTTACTTCGCGTCCAAAGTCGATGGTATAGTAGTCGGTTGCCAGAACAGTTGCTCTGGGACCCCAGGACTGGTAAGAATAACCGCCGTGACCCTTGTTGGAGGTATAACCGTCAATTGCATTTCTTGCAATGAACTGACCGGACTGGTCATACTCGTTGTTGGTATCTGCGTGAGGGAATGCAGTGGTACCGGTCTTTGCATCATAGGGATTCAGCGCAAGATTTCTCACTTCTGCAAGCTCCTCAGCAGTGGGAGTGCTCAAGGTAAAGGTCAACTTGCCACCTGCAAATACACCGGAGGTAAATACGTTTGCGTTGCTTGCATGAACATAGGTAAAGGTCTTGTCGGGCAGATATACGATCGTCGCCTTGGTCATACCCTTTGCTTGCACCTTCAAATAGTTGGTGGGAGCGGTTACAACCAGCTTGTCCCCTGCGGCAACCTTGGTCTTGCCGGTAATTTCAACAGTGCCCTTACCGCTTTCGGTAACTTCATAGTTCTTAGCAGTAATGGTTGCGGTAATGGTTTCGTTGTCAACGGGTTCGGAGGGAGTAGGGCTCTCTTCTTCCTTGGAGGGAGAAACAGCAGGAGCAGAGGGGGTGGGGGTAGGCGTGGGAGTAGCTTCGCCCTTAGATGCAGAAGCAGATCCTTCTTCCACGGATTCACCTACGGAAGGAGTTGTGCCATCGGTAGTACCGGGCTCCTTGGTTCCGGTAGAGCTGCAAGCAGCCATCAGCGCCATCATCAAAATGGCAAGCAGTAATGCAATTGTCTTTTTCATAATGATCCTTTCTTTCTATAGAGCAGTTTGCTCAAAATTACTTCTGTTATTTTACCATAGTTTTTAAAAACAGTCAATAGCAAAATAAATGTTTTCAAAGTGCATTTAATTTTTTAGAATACAAAAATGAAATTCATTCGGCAATCAGTTCATAAGAAAAATCCTTAAAAAGCAATTTGGAGCCTTTATCGGTTCCCATGGGAAGCAGTGCCAAAGCGATGAATACTTCCCCGCCGGTCTGCTCTTCCGAAAGAACGGCATATTCGCCTTCAATTTCCTTCACGATGTAAATCTTTTCTTCCATGATGCAATCGTACCTCCTTGCTCATATATTTCAGTGCACTATATAGGAATGGCAAGCTGACAAGCAGCGAAAGGGTATCTGCCACGGGCTGTGCCCAGATGAGCCCCTGCAAGCCAAGCAGGAAGGAAAGCAAATACATTGCGGGAATGAGCATCAGTCCCTGTCTTGCCATTGCCAGCACAGAAGCACCCACCACGCGCCCTGTAGTTTGCAGAAGCATATTGCTCATGACCACTACGGACATCAGCGGCAGGGTCAAAAGCTGTTTTCTCATGATCTGCACGGCAAGCTTCACTGCCTCTTGTCCCTGGCCGTCCTCGCCGCTTTTTTGGATCATTGCCAGCACCTGAGGACAGAAGAAATAAAATACCACCGCCATGACCAATAAAAAGATCAGCGATACCGCAACGCAAAAACGGAATGCCGCCATTACGCGCTCATACTTTTTTGCCCCGTAGTTAAAGCCGCATACCGGCTGAAAGCCCTGTCCAAAGCCGATCATCATGGAGGAAATGAGCATCATCAGCTTGGATACGATGCCGAAAGCAGATTTGATGGCTTCCGCACTGATCGCTTCACTCTGCGCCATGTAACAGCAGTGCATCAGCGAAACGCTCATCACCGATGCAACGCCCTGTCTGCAAAGGGACGGAAGTCCTCCGCGCACGATCTCCTTGTAATAAAAGAGCTTAAAGGACACCGACTTAAGGGACAGACGTACGTTATCGGAAAAGAAGCGCGTACAGATCAACAATACCACAAAGCTCATAGCCTGGCAAGCCACCGTTGCGATTGCCGCTCCCGCTACCTGCATTTTCGGCACGAGCAGTGCATCAAGCAAAATATTTAACACAGCACCCGATGCCAACCCCACCATGGCAAAGGTTGCATTTCCTTGAAAACGAAGTTGGTTATTCAGTCCAATGGACCCACACATTATCGGCGCGCCAAAGAGAATGATCTGCATGT
>JAFTMP010000256.1 GCA_017452335.1 Clostridia bacterium | reverse complement strand
GTGAGGACAGCGCGGGTATCCGTACAAAAGATGGGCGCACTCGGGGCAAAGGGCGGGCATGGGAGAAGCATCCTCATAAAAATCACTCTCACATTCCCCACATACAGAGAGCGGTCGGTCACTTTCATCAAAAATCTTCATTTTGTCATTGATTTGCACATTCATATTCATCCCTCCCCCTTTAGTATATCACAAAAGAAAAAAGACCGCAATCCCTTTGTATCGGAATTGCGGTTGAATTTGAACTTTGGCATAACCGTTAGTTCTTAGTGATATTCCGACTTCGTCGGAGTGATATTTTCTCTTTGAGAAAGTGATATTGAAACCTGCGGTTTCAGTGATATTATATTCGCCTTAAAACTGGGCGAAGCCCAATACCACTTGCGAAGCAAATATAACCGGCGCAGCCAATATAACTCGCCGCAGGCGAATATAACTGAAAAACTCCAACTTGCAAGCAAGTTGGAGTTTTTCTGGCGGAGAAGGAGAGAAACCATCATCACCTCAAAATGCGTTTTTAAATTAACCAAAAACGCATCTTTTTGCCCAATAACTCAATTAAAGTTATTTAAAATTATGTTCCTGTTCCCATCTATGTACCCACTGGCGTACCCACTCACCCCTTCTGATACCCCGATAGCTCAAGCAGCTCCGCCTTTTCCTCCGCACTCAGCGAAAGTCGGTTGATATATGCCTGCACCTGGCTCTTGCCGTTCTTGTTCCGATAGCCAAGATAGCCCATCACCATGTACTTCTGCGCGGCAGAAAGTCCAAGAGAATTCACATACGTCTGAATTTTTGCAAGCTTAGAGCCGGCAATCGCCTTGCCCGTGCGGTCGGTGTCGGCAGTGATCGACCTACAGTGGCTCACGATGATCGCCAGCTTCTCCACGTCAATCGCTTCGGCAAAGAGCACGTTCTTGTTTTCCAAATTCACCCCCAGCACCTCTTGCTTTGCAAGATTATAGTAGGTGGTGTAAATGAATTTCAGAGCCTTTGCCTGCACTGCTTGATCCTCGCCCGCAAATGCCGGCAGGCGCACCAGCTTAGCTGCAGACTCTCCGGCCGCAGAATACACCTGCTTGAAGCGCTTCAATTCCGCACCGCTCAGCTCATAGCTTTCCCCGTCATAGGAAATGCTGTCGCCCACAGACTGCGGAAGCACATCATAGCCCTGTTCCCGCTGTTCCATAGAATTCAGCGCACCGCAGGAGGGGCACTTCCCGCGCCATTGTTCCCCGGAATATCCGCACTCCGCGCACTCATAAATAGATGCAGTAAGCAGCTCGCGCATCGTATTCCGCAGTGCATCATCCTCCACAGCGCCGATAGACTCGTCCATGATCAGTCCCGCAATGGTGGCGATCATCTCTTCATCCTCATGCTCCACAGCCTTCTGCAGATCCTTGCGGTAACTCTGATTGAAAAATAGATTGTCCCACTTGTAAACCGTGCCGGGAGAGGCTACCTCTAAAGCCTTCATCACGGGTCCGTTTATCAGCTTGTAAGCGTTCTTTGCAGGAACACCCGCAAGCTGGCTCATAGAAAGAACAAGCTTTTTGATTGTCCGTGCAAGATCCTTGCCATCTGCCTTCCCTTCCGCTACCGAAACGGCAAGATCACCAAGGCTCTTACCCGCTTCAAGCACGTCGTTAATGAGCGTATAGGCAAAGCTGTTGACCTCATACCCGCTCGTAAAGAAGCCGTATGCCTCGGAGATAAAGGGCAGTCCGCCAATCATATTGCCAAAGGCATCCAGCAAAAAGCCCTGCAGCTTGTCCTCTTCCTCGTCGTCCTGCCTAAAGATCCAACGGAAGGCCTGTGCAATCAAAGCGAGATATACCGCAGAAGCAGTCATGGCGCCCATCGTTCTAAAGCACTTCTTTTCCGCTTCCTTGATCTGCGCCTCAAGCGCCTTTGCCTGCTCACCCTTGGCGCTCTTCAACTTACGTTTGAGCACCACAAGCTCACCGAAGGAGTCCACCACTCTGCTTGACACCTTCATAATGTCCGATTTAAACATCGTCAGCGTCTTTAAAAGCTCACTGCCCGAGCGCATTGCCGCCGACTTCTCGGTCGCAAGGCTTCCCTGCTGGGTCTCCATAATCACCTTTTCAAGCAGCTCCCCTGCGGCAACCTTGTTTTCTTCGCTTCCGATTTTCAACTCGGGGGTGTCCTTCGCCACCTGCACCTGGCAAGCGCCGAAAAGCTTGCATACCACCAAGCGATCCATCTTTCCGATGGGCGCCATCAGAGTTTGCCCCGTCTTATCAAGTGCGCCCTCGATCACGCCTTGAGCCTTTGCCACCGTCGCATCGGTATTTCTGTATTCCGCAAGTCTGCAGTATTTGTCCACGTCCTTGCTATCAGCCGCAAAGCCCTGCGCTATAGAGGAAGGATCAAGAATGCTCGACGAAACGATCAGAGAAGAAAACTGAGACATCCAGCTCTTGGGATTTAACCCCAGCACCGCCACAGCGTACTTGCTTCTAAGAATGCTGTAAAGCCCGCCCGACTGCTTTCTGCCGCCCTGCAGATCGGAAACAAGATCCTTGATGTATCGTACCGCCGCCGTACTCGGATCTGAGCTTCCCTTCTTTTCCCGAAGGATACCCGAGCTTTCAGTGGCAACGCTCTTCGGCTTGTTGGGGTTATCCCCCACGTTATAATTCAGCAGTATGTTGTAGGCATCAAGCACGTGCCCAATACCCCTATAAAGCGCCACCGCCTTTGCGTGGCGGTCAAATACCACATTGGCAGGCTCAAGGAACAGCTCCTGCTTTGCGCCCTTCACCGTGTTTTGGTTGAAGGAAGCGCTGTTCACCCTGCCAAACTCGTCTGCAAGATCAGAGGTATCAAGATCCTGCGCCTTGTTGGCTCTGCGGATGGGGTAGTAATATCCCTCAAGGGCGTTTGTGTAACCAAGGCGCAAAAGATCTTCCGCACGCTTAAGGTCCTTTGCCTTGTCGTACCCTTCCTCAAGAGCCTTGATGTATGCCTTATCCGCCTCGTCAAATGCGCTTTCAAGGATCCTCTGCTCCTCTCGGATCTGCACCTTCATCTCCTCCGCAGAGTATTCCTGGTCGGCACGCAGCACACCGCCGCGGCGCACCCGCACGCCCTTTTCGTCCTTATAGGTAAAGCCGTTGAATAAAAGACCCGCCTGCGCCTGCTGTCTTTTGTAGGACATATAAAGACCCAGCGCAACCGGCTTGGGGATCTCTCCGCCGTGGTACTGCACCGTCTGCGTCTGCGCTCGCTTCAAGTAGCCCTTGTGCTTCTTTTCAAATTCACGAATGCTCGCCTGCAGATCCATCTCATGCACCGCCGCGTCAATGCCACCCCGCTTGAAGTCATAAAGCATCGTAGTGAAAAAGCCCTTTTCGTTATACATATCCGCACGCCGCGCCACAGACATAGGGTCAGCGTACATCTGCGCATAGTCCGAGCCTGCAAGCATCATCACCCAGCCAACGCTATATTTGCGGTTCTCCTCAATGATCTTCACCATTTCTTCGGCTTTTTCCTTGGCATCTATGTACTCTCCGCGGTGGAAAACTTTTCCGTAGTTCTGCACGAAGTGATCGAAATAGCTGACGATCTTGGTCAAATCCTCAAATTCATCTGCAGTCACCCGTCCGTCGCCCTTGGAAAAAGCCTTGATCCTTTCAACGATATCCTCATTGTAAAGACCGTTTTCCTTCACCCACTCGTTGTCCTTGTGATACCATTCCAGAATGCTTCCGACGATCTTTCTGCCACTTGTCACGTTAAAGTTTCCTCTATAGGAAAGCTTGGTGAGCATTCCGACAGTGCTTTTAAATCGCTCATCCTTGAACACCGAAGCATTTGAATACTTCCCGCTCAACGTAGCTTTCAGTTTCTCCAATGCAAAGGAAAAGGTGTTATACGCCTTTATGGATTTGTTTTCCTCAAGCAGACCGTCCTTTACTTTTCGCTCTTTCTTTATGGTGTCCTCAAAAAGTGTTCTGAGTGCCGGCACCGGTGCAGAGGCTTTCAATTGCTCCATTGCCGAATCAATATAATGCTCCCGAAGAATTTTACCGTCATCCAGCGAAAGAATCTCTGCAATATCCTTCTCCGCTGCTTCTTGCAATTCTTTCATCGTAGTAAGATACGCTTCGTTCAAATCAACAAACAAAGCAGTTGCAGGGTCTTCTATATTGGAATACTTTTCGCCCCTTTTTGGAAGTTCTATCCCCTGTTTTTGAAGCGCTTCCACCGCATCAGCGATCTTGATGCCCTCGGCATTCTTGCGTACATTCCATCTTTGAAATGCCGAAGTGTTTTTGCCGTAAACCTTTTGAACACCTCCCTTGATCTCCGAAAGGTCAATGCTTTTCAAGTACGGGCGAAGTGCATTCACAAGCTTTACCTGCTCCTCAAATTCCTTGCTTTCAAAGATGTCTTTTAATACGGCGCTTTCCAATATGAAATCAGCAATTTTTCCTGCTGCATCGTGTTGACTGCTAAGACTGGGCGCCTCCAAAATTTTCAGCACCGCATTGATCATCTTCTCTCGACTCTTACCGATCAGCCGTCCAAAATCCTCCCTAAAATCAAGATGCTCAGCAAGCACAGCATCGATCGCGGCTGTAATTTCCCCACGTATCTGCGATTTCTCAAATTTCGTTTCCGTAAGCTTCTTTCGTTGCGGCACCTTTTCTGCACTTTCGCTTTTCTCACGGTTCGGCAGCATATTCTTTAAGTCCATTTCCGCAAGTCGT
>JAFTMP010000255.1 GCA_017452335.1 Clostridia bacterium | reverse complement strand
ATTGCAATATAAACAAAGTCAAAACGGCATACGACTGCTTCAGCGTCGCTCTCGGGATCATCCTGTCCTTCTCATTTTTTGGCTTTGGCGTGTTTGAGGGCGTCAAATTAGGAACGATCATCTGCGCCGCGATCAACGGATTTTTAATCGGAAGGTTTTCGAAGCTGTTGGAACACTTTTTTGAATTCAAAAACAAACTCAGCATCGAAAAGTATTTTTTGTAACATCCGTTCAATTCAACCAAACTGTGAAAAAACAGTGCGCAACTCTCAAAATTTGATATTTACAAACCCTCAAAAAAAGGTATAATAAAAGTAATGCCGTATTAGGGAGGGTGTTATGAAACTAAATATCGGAGAAAACCTTCGGAAGCTTCGAAGAGAAAAAGATCTGACTCAAGAACAGCTCTCAGAACTTTTAGGCGTTACCTTCCAGTCTGTTAGCCGCTGGGAAACCGGCGTGACCTATCCCGATATTGAATTGCTTCCCGTGATCGCGGAATTGTTCGGCGTATCTCTCGAAAAACTGCTGGGCGTTGCAAAGGAAGAACTACGGGAAGCACCGCAAGAGTATTATGATCAGCTAAACATTCTCACAGATAAGCAGGAGGTGCTGGCACTTCTCAAGAAGATTCACAGAGAATACCCCCTGGACGAGATCATCCTGTGGAAGCTGTGCTTTCACGCGGAAGATCTGGAAGAACAGCGCAGATTCACCGAAAAACTTCTTGAGATCAGCACAACGAGCTTTTACAGAGAATCTGCGATCGGACATTTGATCAACAAAGAAGAAGATGGACGGCTGGTACATTTCCTTGATAAGCACACTGCCAGCATCAATTTAAGCCGCGAGTTACGATTGGAAGAGCGCTACCGTTATCAAAATGATTTTGATAGATATGAGCAACAGGAGCAGATCAATTTGCGAACAGGATTGTTCCAATTGATCTTTCCAAGGCTCGTCAAAAGCTACCCAAGAGAGTTGAATGTACACAACAGTTTGTGGGCATCCAAAATGCGGATTTCGATCGTAGACCAACTAACCGGAAACAGCGCAAAGAACCTTGTTTCAGGCGACGGTAAACCGGATCTTTGGTTCTCAGAACGACTGCAGACAGGACTTCGGCTTTCTTGCCAACTGGCGGAAGCAGGAGACAAAGAATCCGCTCTCTTGGCACTGGAAGATCTCACTGCTCTATATGAGCGCTTTTGGACACTTCCGGATGGCACCAAGCTCACCTACCGCTGTCCTGCTCTTGATCTTTATGAAGGGGAAATACATTCGGAACTGCTTTGCGGTCCCGAAGCAGGTCCCAAATTCAGCGTAGCACACAGTGCAAAGATCGTGCGCAGTACCAATCCGGATATGCCTTTCCATGAGGTCTTTTGGTCTCACTACGATATTCATCCCTTGCTGGAAGAAGAAGGATGGATCTGGTTTAGAAGCATCCAAAAAGAACCGCGCTATATCAGTTGCCTTAAAAGAATGCAGAAATTCATCAAAGAAATAGACATGCAAACCGTATAACTACCAATAGATGTACAAAAGCTCTTTTGCACAGCACCGAAGCACTTCGAGTACTGAAGCAAAAGAGCTTTTTGTTTTCCAATTTGTTCCACGTGAAACAGTTTTATACCTGCAACTGCATCATAAAACGGTGAATATGCGCTTTGGCTGCGGAAGTGACGATTTCTTTCTTCTCTGCACTGTCATACATGCTGTAATACAAATACAGCGGAGAATACAGATACATAGCCATACCCATAGCGGAAGCTTTGGTAGCGCCGAAAGAAGCAAACCAGTTAGTCAAATCAAAAACAGGTCCTTGTGTTAAATATTCTTTATACAGCTCCGCCATTTCCGCATCACCAAATTGCTCCAACGTTAAGATCTTGCGAAAAGAGGAACAAAACTCATCCTCCGTCCACAAACGAAAAAGAGCATACACATACTCTTCGAGCTTGTTCAGATTAACCGATCCGTCCTCGTGACAAACCGTATGCTCCTTTTTGAACTCGGTCTGCCGATCTTGCATTAAAAGCAAGATCTGATCCAAAATATCCCTCTTGTTTTTATAGTGTTTGTATAAGGCGCTTTTGCTCATAGACAATCTTCCGGCTATGTCACTTACCGAAGATGCCTCATACCCCTTTTCAGAAAAAAGATGCAGCGACTCTTTTAAAATATATTCCTTTGTATTTCCTGTCATGCGTTCTCCTTTGCGCGATCGTCTCAAGGTAAACAACCGTTCTCTTTTGTGTATTAGTATAGCAAACGATCGTTCGCTTGTCAAGTGTTTTCAAAAAAATGAATTCATTTTTCTTTACATCCTTGACAAACCCTTCACACAGAACGTAAAATAACTAAAAAAATAAAACATTTTTTCTTCACTGCAAAAAAATTAAAAAAACAGCGACTTATATATTTGGAGATAGATTTTACTTACAGTAAGGAGGTGGAGCGAGTTGAAGCATACGGAGCACGGCACCGTAGTTTTAGAGGATGAACAAATCATAGAGTTATTTCTCAAGAGAAGCCCCGATGCAATCGAAGAAACCCAGCGAAAATACGCGCGTTACCTGTTCAGTGTTGCCAAAAACATGCTGGAGAGCGCCGAAGACTGCGAGGAATGCATCAACGATACTTACCTTGCATTGTGGCAGTCGATCCCGCCCCACCATCCTCATTCCTTTAAGGTATACGTCACTTCCCTCCTCCGAAGACACGCTACCAATATCTACAGAAAGCAAACGCGGCAAAAGCGGATTCCAACGGAGCTTATTCGTTCATTAAGCGAATTAGAGTACGCGGTGTCTGACAGCACCTTTGGCGATGATAAAGGCAGTCAAAAGCAACTTGCCGCCGCATTGAATGACTTTCTTGGCAGCCTTCCCAAAGAGGAACGCGCGCTGTTTGTATGCAGATACTATCTTGGTCAGTCGGTGGAGGATCTTGCACACACATTGCATGTCAGCACACACGTAATATACAGACGTTTAAATAAACAACGAACCAAACTGAAAGATTTTTTGAGCAAGGAGGGTTACACGCTATGAGGAACTCAACGATCCACAATGCATTAGATCAACTTGATGAATTGTATATAGCCGAGGGAATTGAGCTTTACGAGCAATCTCTGATCCCTCACCGCAACAAAAAAATTCTCGTGCGCGTCCTGCTGATTTCTGCACTCCTCATTTTTTCCGCCGCCCTGTTGCTTATGCCCTGGTTTTTAACAGACAATCCTCCTGCTTCCTCTTCCATCCCTTCACCCAGCCCTTCTATCGGCAATTCAAGCAATTCTCCGGCTTCACCTCCCTCTTATTACGACCCCTATACACTCATTGACTTTGAAATACTACAGTATGATGGGCACTACTATCTCTACTTTCCCGAAAGCGCACAAAAAACCTTGCAAGTCGGAAGCAGCGGAAAAGGACCCGATGTTTTTGATGCGACAACTCTTCCGGAATTTGATGAACGCACGACCTTCTTTCCTTTTGAGAGCGTCAGCAAAATGGTAGAGATGTTTACTGCCGATTCTCAAATGCCCCTGTGGTTTGCCGAATATATTTTAGAGCATTTTCCCAAAAGCGGAGACAGAGTTTTGCTTCCCGATTTCGCAAACATCAAGGTCCCCTCTCTCCCCTCCTCGTTTCGTTTAGGAAAAGCATATCTCTCCGGTGAATACTACTGCATTCAGATTCTTTCCGATCACTTCACAAACGGTCTGTTTAACTGCTTCGCTTCCGAAGAAGAATATGCGGATCATTACGAAGAATTCTATGTCAATTGGTCCGAAGCGGAAGGAATCCGAATCTTAAAAACATATACAGAGCAAACAGATGACTTAACTTTAACCATTACAGACTATTTACTGGATGGACTGAAATACAAACGCGTTCAAACCACGATGGTGGATAATGGCAAAACAATGCACATGATTGCCACATTCCCTTTTCTGCATTTGGGAAGCACAGCGCCTGTCGGCGATGATGTCTTGCCGGAGGAGATTACCCTGTACATCGAGGAAAACGGCTCATACGGCAACATTTATTTGACGCAATTCGGCAAAAATTTGACAAGCGAAGAACTTTGGGCGTTTGGTATTGAAAACTTCTTGGAGTGATCTGCTCTGTTCACACTTTAGTAAAAAAAAACACATGAAAACTATTAAATGATGTGATATACTACTTGTAAAGAATCATTTTGCATAAGGATCTATTTGTCATGAAAAAGTTTTTATCCCTCTTTTTAGCCATGCTTATGGTATGCACCGGTTTTGTCGGATGCAATTCACAAATGACCACAGAAGATACTGACACACATTCCAAGGACACCTCTTCCCCCGAAAGCTCTGTCGCTCCCCCGTTATCTAGCCCCGACGCCGGTTTTGAAGATGCCAATTCGCCCGCAGTGTCTGTAGAATCTCCCGAAGATTCTACTCCTGCGCCTTCTCCCAGTGCACCAGACGACCCTTCCGAATCTCCCTCTCAAACCAACGGGATCAACACAACACTGACCTTGGATGAATTAAAGGCTCTTTGGGAAATTTTGAAACAAGAGCAAATCACTGAAGGTGATGCTATCAGCAAAACTGAGCAGGTCGAGATCGAACAGCAGATCAAGGATGCCTTGGCTGCCAACAAAGACCCGATTTCCGATAAAGATGTTTACAACGTCCTTCTCATCGGCTATGATGGAAAAGCAAGCGCGGGATACGCCAAAAACAGCGATACGATGATGATTATTTCCATCAATTTCAAAGCCAAAACCTTCACCATGACCTCTCTTCTGCGCGACTCCTACGTGCTGATCCCCGAAATCGGGTACAACCGCCTTAACGCAGCCTATGCCGTTAAGGGATATCCTCTTTTGAAAAAAACCATTGAAAACAACTTCGGTATCGTGATCGACAACTATGTTGCGCTGAGCTTTTCTGCATTCGTCACATTTTATGATGCTCTTGGCGGTATGGATGTAAACATCACCACACAAAAGCAAGCGGATATCCTTACCGAACGCATGAAAGATTACTACAAAGCATACGCTCCTGCGGGTTACCCCGTTAAGACCGATCCCATCGTTGTGGGTATGAACCATCTTGACGGTGTACAATTGCTGATCTATGCGCGCGATCGCTCCAGTACAGCCGATACCGATTTTGGCCGCACGAAACGCCAAAGAGCACTGATCGGCGATACGGTAAAGAAAATGACCAGCATGAGTGTAACAGAGCTTTATGATCTAATGGAGCTGATGCTTCCTCTGGTAACGACCGATATTCCTGCCAATGAATGCTCCTCCCTGCTCATGAAGCTGATTGCCAGCAACGTATTCGCTTATAAACAGCAGAGCATGCGCATCCCTGCCGAGAACACGTGGCAAAACAAGACCGTCACCATCGGCAAAACAAAACAAGGGGTACTCTCCATGGATCTCGCGGCAAACACAAAAAAATTCATGGAATTGGTATACGGAATCAAAGCCGATTAAAATGCTCATATTTTAAGAAGCGGTATGTCAGCGACATGCCGCTTCTTGTTGATTTTGCACTTGCATTTTCAAAGAGAAATCCAAATGAAATTCAAAAAAGTATTGTACTTTTTTGCAATTTGTGATATAATAGTATAAATTTTGTAATACCGAGTTAGGAGCAACCAATGAACTTGTTTGAGTCCAATACAGACAAAAACGAAAAGGAAGAGCTTTCCGTGCAAACAGCAGAAGCTACAGACGATCTTCCTGAAAGCGAAAAGAACAATTCTACCGATACTTTTGAGGAGCTTGATGCATGCGAAGAGTCCCTGCCGACTGAGCCTTTGGACAAAGAGTTTGCCGTGCAAGATACCCTTAGCGACAATAGCGATGAAGCGTTTTCCTCTGATGATGAAGCTTCTCCAACTGAAGAAAGTGCAAAGTCATCAAACGAACAGCCCAAGGAAGGTATTTTGCATTTTATTTTCGATACCGTAGAACTTGTTGCCATCTCTCTTGTGCTGGTGATGATCATTCTTGCCGTTTTTGCACGCCATTCACCTGTTAACGGCTCCTCCATGTATCCCACGATCCTTGGAAAAAGCGAAGGCTCAGCATCCGAAACCATCGGTGAGGACGTCTTGCTGATTTCTAACCTGTTTTATACCCCCGAAAAAGGAGACATCGTGGTCATTCAGACCCCTACGGTGAAAAGCGGTATTGCTGCTTCCCTTGAGCATCCCATCGTTAAAAGAATCATTGCCACGGAGCACGACCGCGTGGAAATCGACTTTGTAAATTGGAGAATCACCATCAACGGCGAAGTATACGAGGATGGATTAAATTCTGCTTCCTATGTACATTACGATGGCAGCACACTGGTCGACGGTAAACCCAATAAGCCTATGGTAGGCTTCTATTCCAGTGTAATCATGGCTTTGAAAAATGACGAGCGATGCGATTACAAGGAGGACGGAACCGTGCATTCCTTCACGATCCCCGAAG
The DNA here is from genome assembly GCA_017452335.1 of Clostridia bacterium. Taxonomy (GTDB): domain Bacteria; phylum Bacillota; class Clostridia; order Oscillospirales; family CAG-272; genus UBA11512. The sequence continues at coordinate 1,176 of JAFTMP010000255.1, read as the reverse complement.
GACAGGTGTTTGTACTCGGAGATAACCGCAACAATTCAAAAGACAGCCGCGCCATCGGACTTATTGACGAACGCTGGATCCTCGGAAAATCCATTCTGAGAGTATATCCCTTCGACCGCATCGGCGTTGTGGACTAAAATAAAAGCAAGGAGAAACCCATGCCCTCCACAGTAATTCAATGGTTCCCCGGCCACATGGCCAAAACCAGAAGACTCATTAAAGAAAATCTTTCGCTGGTGGATATCGTGATCGAAATTCTCGATGCACGCATTCCCGCGTCCAGCAAAAACCCCGAAATCATCAGCTTGTGCGCCGGAAAGCCTATCTTAACGGTGCACAGCAAATCTGCCCTTTCCGATCCCGAAATAAATAAACAGTGGATGGCATATTATAAAGAGCACGGACAAAATGCGCTCTTCATTGATTGCAAAACAGGCGCGGGGATTGACAAAATTGCCCCCGCTGTTAAAAGCATCCTCTCCGAGAAGATCCAAAAGTACGAAAACAAGGGCATGAGCGGTATGCGCTTGAAAGCCATGATCGTAGGAATTCCAAACGTGGGAAAATCCACCCTCATCAACCGTCTTGCAGGGTCTGCCAAAGCCAAGGCGGAGGACCGTCCCGGTGTTACCCAAACCAAGCAGTGGGTCTCCACCTCCATTGGAATTGATCTGCTGGATATGCCCGGGGTGCTGTGGCCTAAATTTGAAGATCAGACCGTTGGGCAGAATCTTGCAGCAACCGGTGCGATCAAAGACGATATTCTTGATCTTGAAGCCATTGCCGTTACCCTCTGCGGACAGCTTTACAAGATCGCACCCGATGAGCTGTGCACCCGCTATAAGCTGGGAGACCCAAAAATGTATGCAGAGCTTGAAGACTGGGAGCTTTTTGAAAAGATCGGAAGAAAAAGAGGACTGCTTGTTTCGGGCGGCGAGATCGACACCGAACGCATTGCCAACATGATCCTTGACGAATTCAGACAAGCAAAGATCGGTACGATCTCTTTGGAATCGCCCGACACGCTTCTTGGGAAGGATGAGGAACATGCCTGATTTCACCTTTGAAAACGAGTATTATGCCAAGGGATACACTGTTATAGCAGGAACCGATGAATCAGGAAGAGGACCGCTTTGCGGGGATGTTGTTGCCGCGGCAGTGATCCTACCCCGCGGT
>JAFTMP010000254.1 GCA_017452335.1 Clostridia bacterium | reverse complement strand
GCACAAAGTCCCATGCGCAGGATCTTCACACGGATCTCTTCAAAAATAGGCACCAGCGATGCACAGCGTGCAACGCCCTCTTCAAGACTTAGGGGGATGTAGCCTCCCTTTTGATAAAGCGCGGCAAGAGGGGTGCCTGCAAGCACTGCAGTGGGATAAATGCGCGTGCCGTCCGCGCCCCATGCGCAGATATCACGGGCGCTTTGCTCTTCCTTTTCGGGGGAAGAGCCGGGAAGCCCTAACATGAGCTGTCCCACCAGGGAAAAACGCGCTCTTTTTGTAATCAGCGCGCAGGCGCTTTTTGAATCGTCCTTACTGTGTCCTCTTCCCGCGGCGGTAAGTACCTCGTTATCGGTGCTTTGAATGCCCAACTCAATGCTTGTAACGCCGTATTCTTCAAGAATATCTAAGATCTCTTCGTTAATGCAGTCGGGTCTGGTGGACAGCCGAATGCCCTGCACCCGCCCCTTGTCCTTTTGCTCCTTTGCCATCTTTAAAAGAGAACACATCAGCCCTCTGTCGATCGCCGTGAAGGAGCCGCCAAAAAAAGCGATCTCTCCTGCCCGCTCCCCCAGCGTTTTTAGGGCGCGGTGCATGGTTTGTTCCGTTTGTTCAAGAGAAAAACCGCAATTTCCCGAAATGGTTCGTTGATTGCAAAAAATGCAGGTGTGGGGACAGCCCAAATGGGGGATAAACAGGGGAATGTTGGCGTGCTTCATGCGTCCTCTTGGCAGGAAATGCCAAAATACCCCAGCGCCATTTTAGCGGCTTGCTGTTCTGCCATGCGCTTGCTGGAGCCCACGCCCCGTCCGATCACGTTGCTGTTAAGCTGTGCTTCCACCTCAAAGGTCTTGCAGTGATCGGGTCCGTATTCCGCAACGGGAACGTACTCTAACCGCTCCCCCTGCTCCATTTGGACGATCTGCTGTAAAATGGTCTTATAGTCTCTTTTTTCGCCCCGCTTTTCGGTGGCATTGACCTTTTTTTCCACAAAGGGCAGGACTACTTTTTTTGCTTCTTGCAACCCGCCATCCAGATAAATGGCGCCGATGAGCGCTTCAAAGGCATTTTCCAGGGTGGATTTTCGATCCCGTCCCTCGGGATGGTCCTCCCCCTTGCCCAAATATAAGCACGCGCCCATGCCCAGCTCTCTTGCGTATTCCGAAAGAGCAATATCGCGCACCGCAAGGGAGCGGAGCTTTGAAAGATCGCCCTCGTTATCCTGGGGATAGCGGTCATAGATGTAGTGGGCAGTGATGAGCGAAATGACCGAGTCGCCCAAAAATTCCAAGCGCTCGTTACACTGATAGTGCAGTCCTCTGCTTTTCATTTCATTTTGATAAGAGGAGTGGGTCAGCGCTGTGCGCAACAGCTCCTTGTTTTGAAACTGATAGCCTAAGCGTCCTTGAAGCTCCTCCAAAAGATGCTCATGATGCTGTTCGGAAATACGATCGTTCATAACTGCTCCGTTTAGTGGTTTTATCCTTGTTTTGTTTCTTCGATAGCCTTTGTTTTTTCGGAAAACTCCTTGACTGCCAGGGCGATTTTTGAAACCGTATCACCTTGCACGATCTGTCTTGCCTGGAAGATCGCATTTTTGATAGCGTAGGCGTTGGAGTTTCCGTGTGCCTTGATGACCGGGGCGGAAATGCCCAGCAGGGGCGCGCCGCCGTATTCCGAGGCATCGAACTTTTTCTTCATGCCGTAAAGATCCTTTTTGATCAGCAGACCGCCGATCTTGGTTTTTAAGTTGCTGTTTAGGGTCTGCTTGACGTTCTTTAATAAGAACTTGCTCATGCCCTCCATGCTCTTTAACAGGACATTTCCTGCAAAGCCATCGGTAACCAGTACGTCGCATACCCCGTTTGCCACGGCGCTTGCTTCCACATTGCCCACAAAATGAATGCCATCCAAGGCGCTGAGTGCCTTGTAGCTCTTCACATGCTCATCTGTGCCCTTATGATCCTCTGTTCCAATGTTCAAAAGACCTACTCGCGGCTTTTCGATGCCGCAGACGATCTGCATGTAAAGACTGCCCATAATGGCGTATTGCACGAAAATATCTTCATTGTAGGTGGTGTTGGCGCCGCAGTCCAAGATCAGCACCGGGCAGGACAGCGCCACAATGGTGCCGATTGCCGCCCGCTTCACGCCGGGCAGACGCTTGACAAAGAGCGTTGCGCCCACCTGCACCGCACCTGTGCTTCCCGCGCTGACAAAGGCATCCGCTTCTTTTTTTGCAAGCAGTTCAAAGCCTACGCGCAGGGAGGTGTCGGGCTTGGAGCGCACCGACAAGGGGGGATCCTCCATGGTGATCACATTCTCGGCGTGAATGATCTCAAACCCTTCAAGAGAAAGTCCGTGCTCCTTGGCACAGCTTTCAATGGCGTCTTTTTTTCCTATCAGCGCCAACGACAACTGCGGATCTGCCGCCTTGGCGGCAAGACAGCCCTTGATGGGTTCAAGAGGGGCAAAATCGCCGCCCATGGCATCAACGAGTATTTTCATAACGGTTGCCCCTGTGGGGTCATCCTTTCTCAGGTGTAGAACAGTCTATCAAAAGCTGTTCCTTGAATTGTTCAACATATTGCAGTGCACGCAGGGCATATTCCTTGTTGCGCGCCTGCTTTCCGCCCTTGACTTTTCTTCCAAGGGGCTCAATAATGCCGAAATTGGCGTTCATGGGTTGGAAAGCCCCCAGCGATCCGTAAGCAACATAGCGCGCCATGGCGCCCAGCTCACATTCGGGGGAGAAAATCAGTTTCTCCAGTCCCAGCGCCTGTCTTGCGGCGCTGATACCTGCAACCAAGCCCGAGCCTGCCGACTCTACATACCCCTCTACGCCCGTCATTTGTCCTGCAAAGTAGACATTGGGATCGTTTTTCATGCGGTAGGTTTCATCCAAGATCAAAGGGGAGTTTAAAAAGGTGTTTCTGTGCATCACGCCGTAACGGATGAACTCTGCCTGCTCCAGTCCCGGGATCAGTCTAAACACCCTGCGCTGTTCGGGGAAGGTCAGATGGGTTTGGAAGCCCACCAAATTATACATGGTCTTATCAAGGTTTTCTTGTCTGAGCTGCAGTACTGCAAAGGCTTCCTTGCCCGTGTCGGGCAGGGGCAGACCTACAGGCTTCATGGGACCGTAAAGCAGGGTCTCGTACCCTCTTTTTGCCATCACTTCCACAGGCATGCATCCTTCAAAGACGGTCAGCTCCTTTTGGCTTTCCTTGTCAAAGTCGTGAAGCGCCGCTTCCTCTGCACTGATAAGCGCTTCATAGAAGACATCGTATTCTTCCTTGGTCATGGGGCAGTTGATATAGCACGCCTCGCCCTTTCCGTAGCGGGAGGCGATGAATGCTTTGTTCATGTCGATGCTGGCGGCATCCACGATGGGTGCGGCGGCATCGAAAAAGTGAAGCTGTTCTCCGCCCACCAATTCTTTGATATATTCTGCCATGGGCTGGGAGGTGAGAGGACCCGTTGCGATAATGGTGATCTCTCCTTCAACGGGACGGGCACACTCCTCGGCAATCACGGTGATACCCGGATGTGTGCTGATCTTTTCGGTGATATAGGAGGCAAAGGCATCCCGATCCACAGCCAGAGCAGAGCCCGCGGGCACGCGGGTCGCCATTGCCGCCTCCATGATGAGGGAGTTTAGCCTTTGCATTTCTGCCTTTAGAAGCCCCACTGCGTTTTCCGGCATTTCGGAGCGCAGGGAGTTGGAGCAGCAAAGCTCCGCAAAAAGGGCACTGTGATGTGCGGGGGTCTTTTTTTGCGGCTTCATTTCGTGAAGCACCACCTGCACCCCCATGTTTGCCGCCTGCCAGGCGGCTTCGCATCCGGCAAGACCCGCGCCGATGACGTGGATTCTTTGCTCACTCATTGCTCGTCTCCTCCTTTGCAGGAGCAGGTGCCTGGTAGCCGCACTCCTTTTCGTGGCAAATGAGCAGATCCTTGCCCTTTTTCACAAAGAGCATCTTTCCGCAGGTGGGACAGCTCTTGTCGGTAGGCAGATCCCAGGAGGAGAAGGAGCAGTCGGGATAGCCGCTGCAGCTATAGAATACGCTCTTTCTCTTGCCACGCTTGGAAACGATCTTTTTGCCGCAAAGAGGGCAGTTGACGTCCAGCTCGTTTGCGGGCTGTTTGGTATAGGCGCATTTAGGGTATGCCGCGCAGGCGAAGAAGGAGCCGTAGCGTCCTGTACGCATCACCATGGGGCCGCCACACTTTTCGCAAACCATGCCCGAAACGGGTGTTGCGGGCTTTTCTTCCTTGGCGCTCTTGCCGTCCTTGGCAAGAGGCTTGGTGTTTTTACATTCGGGATAGTTGGGGCAGGCGGCAAATTTGCCAAAGCGTCCGTTTTTCACCACCATGCGTGCTCCGCACTTATCGCAAAGAATATCGGTTTCCTCGGGAGGAAGATCCACCTTTTGGGCATCAGCTTCCTTCATTGCTTTGTCAAGATTTTCTGCAAAGGGACCGTAGAAGGCGGAGAGGATCCCCACCATGTCACTGCCGCCGTTTTCAATGCCGTCCAGTTGTTCCTCCATCTGCGCGGTGAAGCCGTAGTCTACCACATCGGAGAAGTTTTCCATCATCAGCTTGTTGGTGACGATTCCAAGCTCCGTGGGCGCTAAGGATTTTCCTTCGTGAGCAACATAGCCGCGCTGAATAATGGTGGTCACGATGGTGGCAAAGGTGGAGGGACGTCCGATCCCCTTTTCTTCAAGGAACTTGACCAGCGACCCCTCGTTAAAACGGGGCGGGGGCTCGGTGAAGTGCTGATCGGGCAGGATCTTTTCTGCCTTCAAGCACTGATCCTTGTAAAGTGCGGGAAGCAGACCTTCATTGTCGGTATCGTCCCCCGCGGCATCATCATAGATCGAAAGAAAGCCCGCAAAGCGCAAAATGCTTCCGCCTGCCTTGAACTGATACTTGCCGCAGGAAAGATCCACCGACACGGTATCAAAGCGTGCAGATGCCATTTGGCTTGCTAAAAAGCGCGCCCAAATGAGCTTGTATAAACGGTATTGGTCGTTTGTCACGTGTCCCTTGACCAGCTCGGGGGTCTTTGCAGGGTCAACGGGACGGATCGCCTCGTGGGCATCCTGTGCGCCCGATTTTGTTTTGTATACTCTTCTTTGTTGCGGCAAAAACTCTTCGCCGTAATTACTGCGGATATAGCTGCTTGCCATGCCGTAAGCGTCGTCGGAAACACGTACCGAGTCTGTTCTCATGTAGGTGATCAGACCGGTCACGCCCCCGAGACTGCTACCCAAATTCACGCCCTCATACAGCTCCTGCGCCACCTTCATGGTTTTGGAGGAGGAGAAGCCCAGCTTTCTGTGGGCATCCTGCTGCAGGGTGGAGGTGGTGAAGGGGGGCGCGGGATTGCGCAGCTTAACGGCGTTCTTTACGCCCGTTACAACGAAATCCTTGTTTTTGATGGCGTTTACCACGGCAAGCGCCTCTTGCTCGTTTGCAAGCTCGATCTTTTTGCCGTTTTCTCCGTAAAACCGTGCCTGGAACTTCTTTTGCTCCTCGGTGATCAGCTCAACGGCAATGGTCCAATATTCCTTGGGAATAAATGCCTTGATCTCTTCCTCCCGTTCCACGATGATACGGGTAGCAACCGACTGTACCCGTCCTGCGGAAATGCCGCTACGCACCGTTTTCCAAAGGTAGGGAGAGAGCTTATAGCCCACGATACGGTCAAGAATTCTTCTTGCCATCTGGGAATTGACCATGTTCATGTCAATCTGGCGGGGCTTTTTGATCGCCGCCTTCACGGCAGTTTTGGTTACTTCGTTAAAGGTCACGCGCTTGATCTTGGAAGCGTCAATTTTCAGCGCGTTTGATAAATGCCAGGCAATGGCTTCCCCTTCGCGG